>NZ_JVIP01000023.1:0-99265 GCF_001076435.1 Corynebacterium sp. 401_CJEI | reverse complement strand
CCCCAAAGGCACCAACTTTACCGATGTCACCGACCAAGAGGTCGCCGAGGCGGAAGCATTGCTGAATAACCGGCCGCGGGTAGTGCTCGACGGGTTAACTCCCCGGGAGGTAATCTCTGGTGTTATCCATGATGCAATGACCGCCTGACCCTACCGCCTGAAAAATGGCTTGAAACTGTCATAAACTAAGACAGTTTCACATTTGCAGCCCCCATTCATACAGGCAGCCCGTATTCACATTTGCAGCCCGCAGTCATACAGGCAGCCCGTCTCCACACAGGTAGGCCGCAATCTTTGGGGCTGCCCTAGCCCTACTTGCGGAATCGCTGCTTAAACTCGTGACCAGCCAGGCGACCAATCTCCGACCCCAGGTTTTTTACCTGCTGCGAGCGGTGCTTGAATCCCCACTTGGTGACCTGCAGCAGAGACTGCTTCACAAAGCTGCCATCCATCTTGGACTCGCCGTACTCGCGCTCAGTAAAGGTGATCGGAACCTCCTCCACCAAGAAGCCCGCCTGTACAGCCTCAAAAGCGAGCTCGGTCTGGAACAGGTACGCAGCCTTGCCAATGTTCTCGAGGTCAAGGGTTTCGAGAACTTCCCGTCGATAAGCACGGTAGCCAGCGGTGATATCCGAGATGCCCGCGCCGAGCGCCAGCGAGATGTAGAGGTTGCCGCCGCGGGAGAGAACCTGACGGCTCATTGGCCAGTTGACGGTCTTGCCGCCCGGAATGTAGCGGGAACCGATGACGACATCGGCACCGTCCTCGAGCTTCTCCAGCAGCAGATGGAACTGCTCTGGTGCGTGGGAGCCGTCGGCATCCATCTCGCAGAGAACCTCGTAGTCGCGCTCGAGACCCCAAGCGAAGCCCGCGCGGTACGCACCCCAGAGACCGCCCTTGCCCTCGCGGTGCAGGACGTAGATGTGCTCTTCGCCGTTGTCCGACTTGTCAGCGGCAGCGATTTCATCGGCGAGCTCACCGGTGCCGTCTGGTGAAGAGTCATCGACAACCAAAATGTCGACGCGAGGCTCCGCTGCGCGCAGGCGTGCAATCACGCCCGGCAGGTTTTCCCGCTCGTTGAAAGTGGGAATGACAACCAGCGTCGACTCATTTAGGGCAGTCACTCGTGATTCTCCTTAGTGCATGTTCTGCTCAGTATCCCGGCCATCAACTTCATCTGCGCCTGCCCTGGCATCTCCGCCACGGCGACGCAGGACGGCACCAACCACACAAAGAATACCGAATGCGGTCAGTAGACCTTCAATCCACGTCCCGAAACGGGCTGCAAAAGTCAGGTGGGCGTACTGAGGCAGAGTTTCAGTGAGTACCTTCTGCTCGAAGATTTTGCTCTGCTTTACGACGTCTCCGTGCGCATCCACAATCGCGCTCACACCGCTGGTTGCGGCGACGGCCGTGGAGCGTTGGAACTCCATGGCTCGCATGCGGCTCATGGCCAGCTGTTGGTAGGTCATGTCGGTGAAACCGAAGGTGGCGTTATTTGTGGGCGTGGCCAGCATGGTTGCGCCGTGGTTGACCGCGTTGCGGAAGGCGCCATCGAAGACCACTTCGTAACAGGTGGCCACGCCTAGATTGACCTTCTTTAAACCATCTGTGCCTGGCGTTGTGACCACGGCATCGCCGTTGCCCGGAGTCATGTCTCCGGCGTGAGCGACCATGTCGGAAAAGTGGCGCAGTAGCTCGCGGAATGGCATGGTTTCGCCGAAGGGCTGGAGATAGATTTTCTCGTGCTGATCGCCGGGGCCGGTCTGTGGATCCCAGACCACCATGGTGTTTTGCACACCATCGGTGTAGGTAAAGGTGCCGACCACGATGGGAGCGCCGATGTTCATCGCGGCATTTTCGATAATGCGTGCCGCTTCCCCATCCGTAAACGGGCTGACATCAGAGGAGTTTTCAGGCCAGATAACGATGTCCGGTTGCTGTTCCTTACCTTGGTGGACACGTCGTGCCAGCTCATTGGTGGCATCGGCGTGGTTTTGCAGCACTGCGCGGCGCTGGGCATTGAACTCTAAACCGAGGCGCGGAACATTGCCTTGGATTACAGCGACACGGGTGTTGTCAGCGGCCGTAGGCTCAGGCAGCGGTTGAGTCCACGCAGGAAGAACCCAGCCGACGAATAACGCTCCCGCCAAAAGCGCAGCGGAGGTTGCATAGGAACGTAGCGTGAGCGCGACCAGTCCCGCACCAACGCAAGCAGCGAGGAAAGTGACCAATGCAGTGCTGCCGATTGCCACTGCTGGGGCCAGCGGGCCGTCGACCTGCCCCCAGGCAACGCGGAGCCAGGGGAAGCCTCCGAAAGGCCAGCGGGCTAGCAGCGCCTCCCCTGCCACGAGCGCAGCGGCCATGCCAGGGAGCTTCAGCGCGAGGGGGAAACTGGATTGCGCAATCAGCCACATCGCAAGCGCCGCCGGAATTGTGAGGAGACCCAGCACAATTGAGAGAGCCACGTAGGGGCCAATGCCGACGAAGGAGCCGATCCACGGCAGTGAGAAAAGTGCCGTCGCTGTTGCCCAGCTGAAGCCCACCACTACGCTGGATTTCCAATCGGCTGCGCAGAAGAAGGCAAAAATGAGCAGGGCGAGGCCGATCCAGGCCGTCCACCACCAGCTCATGGGCGCATAGCTTAAGAACTGCAATCCACCAGCGAGGATTGCAATGAAGGCGAGAACGAGGCGCTGCTTTAGTGGGGTAAGCGCGCGAAAGCGCGCCTGCCAGCGATTCGGATTCTCCGGAATGCCTTTCGAAGCGTCTTTCTGAGCGACGTTCCCGTGCTCGCTGGAGCGCGCTTGGCGGTTAGTGTGCACTTGTATAAGAGAACTCTCTACGTTTGCGAGTTTTTGAGTTAGCGCTTGTCGCTGTCGTCCTGGTCATCATCCCAGGCGTTGTCCGGTGCCGGTGGGACGATTTTATCCTGTGGGAAGGCCTTGCCATCCGCACCCGGGAAACCACCAGAGAATCCAGGGAAACCCGAAAAACCGCCAGCACCAGCGCCAGTTCCTGGAGCACCGGGGTTCATGCCGTACTGAGAGACCACCATCATGCTGCGGTCACTGAAGTTGCGGAGTCCGTTGAGCAGCGCCACCGATCCGCTCTTACGAATCAGCCAGCGAGTCGGCGGTAGCACCATGAGGAAACCAACAACGGTGGTGACGACGCCCGGCAGGGCAATCAGCCAAGAGCCAACCAACAGAATTGCCGAGTCAGCCACAAAGTGTCCCGCGCCCTTTGCCGAGCGCTTGATTGCCTCCTCCGGATGCTTCTGTCCGTACTCAGTAAGAGTACGAGAAGTATCCAGCAGCAACTTCTGGTAGATGCGCTTGAACTCGATGGCGGCGAAAACCAATCCCAGAATGAATAGACCCAGAACCAGCAGGACGGTCCAGCCATAGCCAATCCATTCACCAAGTGCGATAAAGGCCGCAATCTCGGCGATGAGGTAAATAATTGTGAACCACTTGCTCATAGTTCCCCAGTGTAACCGCCACTAGATGAGCAAGTGGTTACGGCTATCGGCCGGTTAGACCACGACTAGCGGTCGCCTACCGGTCGCCTAGCGGTTACCTACCGGTCAGCGCGCTCCTCCAAGTCGCCCTCTGTATCCAGGTAGGTCTGGCGCAGCAGATCCATGCGTTCCTGGTCGGGGTTTTCCCACATACCGCGCTCGGCGGCCTCCATCAGGCGCTCGGAAATATCGTGCAAAGCCCACGGATTCGACTGTTCAAAGAACTCGCGGTTTTCCGGGTTCGCAACGTACTCGTCGGTAAGCGTTTCGTACATCCAGTCATCCATGACCTGCGCCGTCGCGTCGTAACCGAAGAGGTAGTCGACGGTTGCGGCCATTTCGAAGGCGCCCTTGTAGCCGTGGTTACGCATGGCCTGCATCCAGCGTGGGTTGACTACGCGGGCTCGGAAGACGCGTCGAGTCTCCTCGTGCAGGGTGCGGGTGCGCACGGCGTCCGGGCGCGTGGAATCTCCCACATACGCCTCTGGAGCGGAACCCGTCAGTGCACGGACCGTGGCGATCATGCCGCCGTGGAACTGGAAGTAGTCATCGGAGTCGGCGATATCGTGCTCGCGGGTATCGGCATTCTTCGCGGCAACCTGAATACGGCGGTAGGCCGTCTTCATGTCGTCAGCTGCCTCTTCCCCATCGACGCCGCGGCCATAGGCGTAGCCACCCCAGGTCGTGTAGACCTTTGCCAAGTCCGCGTCATCGCGCCAGGAACCGGAATCGATCAGCTGCAGCAGGCCAGCTCCATAGGTGCCCGGCTTGGAACCGAAGATGCGACGCGGGCGCTCCTGCTGGTCGGCCTTCGCATGGGCGCGCACGTAGTTGTCCTCATCGGATTCATCAAGCTTGACGACGAGCTGAAACGCGTCATCCAAAAGGTCGATAACATGCGGAAACGCATCACGGAAGAAGCCGGAAATACGGACGGTCACGTCAATGCGCGGTCGGCCCAGCTCCTCCAGCGGAATCGGCTCAAGGCCGACAATACGGCGAGATGCGTCATCCCACACCGGATGCACACCAATCAACGCGAGCACCTCGGCGATGTCATCGCCCGAGGTACGCATGGCGGAAGTGCCCCATACCGACAAGCCAACCGACTTCGGGTACTCGCCGTGGTCGGCGCGGTAGCGTTCAATCAGGCCATCGGCGAGGTTGACGCCGGTTTCCCAAGCCAGGCGCGACGGCACCGCCTTGGGGTCGACCGAGTAGAAGTTGCGGGCAGTTGGCAGCACGTTGACCAGGCCGCGCAGTGGTGAACCGGAGGGGCCAGCCGGAACGAATTCGCCATCGAGAGCGGAAAGAATGCGCGGGATCTCCTCGCTGGTAGCAGCCAGGCGCGGGAGAATTTCGTCGCGGGTGAACTGCAGCAGCTCGACAACCTGATCGAGGCCGTTTGGTGCCGCGATATCGGCGAATTCCTCGGAGCCGAGCACATCAGCCGTGATCTGTGTCACTGGTTGGTCGGGATTCTTCACCACGGCGGTTACCAGTGCCGTAGCCAGTGCATCGATAGAGTCCACAGCGTGGCGTTCATCGGTGCCGTCCTCGGCCAGGCCGAGAGCTTCGCGCAGGCCCGGCAGGGTCTGCTTGCCGCCCCACAGCTGGCGGGCGCGCAACATGGTGGTCACAGTGCCGATTAGAGATTCGTCTTCCGGTGCCTGGCTGAGCACGTGGAGGCCACCGCGGATGGCGACGTCCTTAATCTCGCAGAGCCAGCCGTCGACATGCATGAGCATGTCATCGAAGACCTCCTCGTCCGGGCGCTCGTCCCAGCCGAGGTCGCGGTCCATCTTCGCGGCGGTCAGCAGCGTCCAAATCTCCTGGCGGATGGCCGGCAGCTTGGCCGGATCCATGGCGGAGATGTTCTGGTGCTCGTCGAGAAGCTGTTCCAGACGGGTGATGTCACCGTAGGATTCGGCGCGGGCCATTGGCGGAATGAGGTGGTCGACAAGCGTGGCGTGAGCACGGCGCTTGGCCTGTGTGCCTTCGCCCGGGTCGTTGACCAGGAAGGGGTAGATCATTGGCAGCTCGCCGATGGCAGCATCCGGGCCGCAGGAAGCGGAAAGGCCGACGGTCTTGCCCGGCAGCCACTCCAGGTTGCCGTGCTTGCCCATGTGAACCACGGCATCGGCGCCGAAACCGCCCTCCGCCTGCGGCAGCGACAGGAAGCGGTAGCAGGCCAGGTAATGGTGCGTCGGCGGCAGATCCGGGTCGTGGTAGATACCCACCGGGTTGTCACCGAAACCGCGCGGTGGCTGCACCATGACCACGACATTGCCGAAGGTCAGGCCCGCAATGTAGATGTCCTGGGTATCCGGGTGGACGTACAGGGTGCCCGGCGCGGCACCCCACTTGTCCTGCATGTCGGAGCGAAGTTCTTCCGGCAAGGTAGCGAAGAACTTCTCGTAGGTGGCAGCGGGCAGGCGAAGCTCGGCTGCCTCCATAACCTCTTCGGTCAGCCAGTCCGGGTCCTGGCCGCCGGCCTCGATGATGGCGTGCATGAACGCATCTGGTTCATCGGCACCATCCTCGGCGGTGGCATATCCGGGGATTTTGGTGGTGTCGCCGAGGTTGTATCCGGCGTCGGCAAGCGCGTGCAGCACCTTCAACGTGGATGCTGGTGTGTCCAGACCGACAGCGTTGCCGATGCGGGCGTGCTTGGTCGGGTACGCAGAGAGCATGACGGCGACGCGCTTGTCAGCGTTGTTGATGTGGCGGAGCGCGGCGTAACGGGTGGCGATGCCGGCCAGGCGGTCGCAACGCTCGAGATCCGGGACGTAGGAAATGAGCTCGTCGGAGTCGATTTCCTTAAACGAGAACGCGACCGAGATGATGCGGCCGTCGAATTCGGGGACGGCGACCTGTGTTGCGACGTCCAGCGGCGACAGACCTTCGTCGTTGTCCTCCCATGCCGCCTTGGACGAAGTCAGGGCCAAACCCTGGATGATGGGAATGTTCAGGTCTGCGAGTGCGGCGACATCCCAGCCGTCATCGTCCTGGCCGGCCTGCGCGAGTGCCGGGCGGTTGCCGCCAGCGGCGAGCACCGTGGTGATGAGCGCGTCGCAGGAAGCTAGCTCTGCCAGCAGTTCATCGCTGGCGGTGCGCAGGGACGCGGCGAAGATAGGCTTGGCGACGTAGCCGCGAGCCTCGACCGCGTCAGCAAGCGCCTCAATGTAGTGCGTATTTCCCGCCAGGTGCTGGGCGCGGTAGTAAATAATGCCGACGGTGCCGCGGGAATCTTCCGTGGCCACCTTGGAGTCGCGCTCCAGGAAACCCCAGGCCGGCATGCGAGTGGGCTCTTCAAAGCCAAGACCGGTCAGAAGCAGTGTGTCCGACAGGAAATTGTGCAGCTGTGCGAGGTTCTTTGCGCCGCCTTCCGCCAGGTAAATGTGCGTTTGCGTGGCAACGTTTGCGGGAACTGTCGAATACTCGGTGAGTTCGGCATCGGGTGCCTGCTCACCGGAGACGAGGACGGTGGGAATACCGGAGTTCACAAAGTAGTCGATGCCGGATTCCCAGGCGCGGCGGCCACCGAGAAGTCGGATGATGACGACATCGGCGCCGTCGGCAAGCGTGGGCAAATCATCGTCGAGCAGACGCGCCGGGTTTGCCCAACGGTAGGACACCTCCGGGTTGGCCTGAGCGGCCGCGCGGGCGGACAGAAGGTCGGTATCCGAGGTCGACAGCAGCAGAATCACGGTGTAGTCATTCACTTCCTGGGGAGCAACGCGTCCCCGGTCGGCGGGAGTCTGCCTTCTAACCGATGACGAGGTCTGACTGTGACAGTGGCGCGACCGTGCGGATTTTCACCGAGCTTCTCGTCAGCGGCATGGCAGTGGATTTCTCCATCACTCTACTGCAGGGGCTATTGCTAGAGTTCCAGCGACTGCTCCGCCGGCTGATCTGGGAAGTGGGACCAGAGGAAGTCGGTGGCATTAGTCAGTTCCGCGAGCATCGGAACGATATGGTTAATGCCCGTCTTCGGTAGCACCGGTGAAGTCGTGTTTTCGACGTACTCCAGGTCGGTGAAGCCGAGATTCAGCCAGGAATCGCGCAGCTTGCGAACCTGGTTGATGGGGATGATGTCATCATGCTCACCCGAGTAGAGGTACACCGGCGCATTTGGGACGAAGTTGCCGACGCGCTGGCGTGCGAGTTCCTTCTGTACCGGCTCGTAGCGCTTAATCATCTCGCTGAGTGACTCACCGCTAGTCGTGTACTGGTCAGTGGTTTCAAACGAGTGATGGAAACCCAAGCCACCCGCGCAGTAGTTGCCCACGTTGTCCAGCAGTTCTTTGCCTTCGGGGCTGATTTCTTCCTTGAGGACTCGGCGCAGCTCCGGATCCTTATCCAGGACAGAATTGATTGCCAGTGCAATCGCGGCGGTCAGCGTAGTGCCATCAATCTGGTCGAGGACGTTTGCGAGATCGGACGGCGGGCCGCCGGCGGCAGATGCGGCGACGTTGAGCTCTGGAGCGTAGACACCTGCACGCTCAGCGGCTGCAGCGGCTGCGGAGCCACCCTGGGAGTAGCCATAAATTCCCACGGGCGCATTTTTGTCCACGCCGAGCTCGTGTGAGGCAGACACGGCATCAAACAGTGACTGTGCCGAGGCGATGTTGTCGACGTAGTCCTGGTTACCCTGGGAATTGCGGTGGTGGTCGATCATCACCACAGTCGCGCCTCGCTTCAAGTTCGCGACCATCGGGATCGTCTCGTATGGAGCAATAATGTCCAACGGACCGAACTCAATCTTTAGGCCGGTCTGCGAGGATACCGAGGGGTCGCACTTTTCCGCGCCACCCTGCGTGCCCGGCGCGATTGCGACGACCGGACGCGGACCGCTGCCCTTCCACTCCGTCTTCGGCGTCACCACAAGGGCTGTGTCCACACTGGGATTTCCGAGGGAATCCGTGGAGTTGTAGTGAATACGCTTGGCATCCACATTCCACAGCTTGTCGTTCACCATCATCTCGGCATCCTCACTGCTGACCAGCATGCCGGCATTTGCCGTGCGCGACGGGGTCAGCGGCAGAGAATTCAGCGGAGAGGCTGCGGCCACGCGAGCCTGTTCCGGGGTCAGCTGCCTGCCTGCGCCCTCGCTACCAGACTCCTCATCGTCTTTCTCGATGCCGAGTAGCCTCTCCATATTCGGGTTCGGTACATGGCCGAAACCAGGCAGTTCGCGGTTTGCGCTTGACGACGACACCTTATCCGCCAGCCCACTATCCGATAGGCCCGGGATGTTTAGTGGCTGTGCGTTTGCAGGTGTAGCCAGGCCGATGGTCATAAGACCTGCTAGCGCTACCCCGATTCCCGTTCGGATTGTGCGACGGTTTCGTCGTGAAGCAGAGCGTGTCTGTGTCGAGGCACGGCCGGTGCCGACGGTGTCGTGTGCCTCGTGCGTGAGTGCTTCAGCGTCGTGATGTGGCATGAAATCTCCTGAATAACCCCAGATTGAAAACCCAATGAAAACTTCCCTTAATTCAGAGGAAGTTAGGTTATGAAAACAATAAGGTTTTAAAAAGGTAGATCGGTGGATTTTCAGTGAAGAATTTGTATGTTTTTGCGGAGGGGTATGAAAACTCCACTTCAGGATGGTTTCGTTGGGCTGGAAAGGGGCTGGATAATGTGCCCCTGTTTTCGGGGGCTCAGCTCTGTGTGTGTTTGCGTATTCTTGAGAGTATGACTGCATCTGATCAAGGAACCCGCACTCGTCAGGACGGTTGCCCCGGCAGCCGCAAGGTTCATATCGCAGCTGATGGCGCAATTGGTCGTCTGCGCTTCCCCGGAGGCTTTCTCCCCGCGCCGGGCTTCGCCGTACTCGCCGATTTGGCCGAGAATTTCGGCGACGGTGATATTCACTTCACCTCCCGCGGCAATGTTCAGATCCGTGGCATCACCAACACCGGCGCATTCGCCGATGCCGCGGAAGAAGAGAAGCTGGTTCCCTCCACCAGCCACGACCGCGTACGCAACGTTCTTCAGTCGCCGCTGTCCGGTCGCGTCGGCGGTAAAGCTGATGTGCGCGACCTGGTTCAAGAGTTCGACAAGGCCCTCATCGCGGAGCCGTCGCTGGCAACACTGCCAGGTCGCACACTCATGGCTTTCGACGATGGCCGCGGTGACGTGCTCGGTGAGCGCCCCGACTTCGGTGTTGTCGCCCACGATGAGAACACGTTCGAACTCATCATTGGTGGCGCGACCTCGGGGCTTGTCGTCTCGCGTGACGACGTCGTGGAGGCTCTCATCACCACAGCGAAGGTGTGGAATGACAGCCGTGGTTCAGCCTGGCGCATCGCCGAAGCCAATGCGGCCGAGCGCGTTGCTGATGCCGTAGTCGAGGAATTGGGCGCGCGAGTTCGTCGCCAGGAGCCGACTCCGGCTGAGAGCTTCGATGCCACCGCCGGGCTGTCCCGCCAGATCGGTTGGATTGACCAGCCGGATGGCCTGGTTAGCCTGGCCGCTGGCCTGCGCTTTGGTGTCCTCCCGGCGCGTCTGGCCCGAGCGATCTCGCACACTCAGGTGCCGGTGCATATCACTCCGTGGTACTCGCTGATCCTGCATGATTTGGAAGAGGAAGTTGCCGAACAGGTCGTCAAGGTATTGGCGCCCAATGGTCTGATCTTCGATCGGAAGTCCACCTGGCTGCGCGTCAGCGCCTGCACCGGACGCCCCGGCTGCAAAAAGTCTCTGGCTGACACCCGCGGCGATGCTTCTCACGCAATTGCCGATGGCCGACTGCCCGAGGGGCGCGTGCACTTCTCCGGTTGTGAGCGTCGCTGCGGCAAGCCCAAGGGCGGTTACTTCGACTATCTCGCCACCGGGGACGGAGAATACGAAGTCACTGCTGTGGACTAGGCTTTAAGCCTATGAAGCGCTTTGAGTACAACACCGACGGTGCGGATATTTACCGTAACTCGTTTGCCATCATTCGCGAAGAAAGCGATCTTTCCCGCTTCGATGCCGATGAGGAAACCGTCGCTGTCAGAATGATTCACGCAGCAGGTCAGACCGACCTGGCCAAGGACATCGTCTTTTCCACGGGAGCTGTGCGCGCAGCTCGCCAGGCTCTCGAGGAAGGCGCTCCTATCTTCACCGATGTCAACATGATCGCCTCGGGTATTACCCGCAAGCGCTTACCTGCTGACAACGAGGTCATCTGCCTGCTGCGTGATGAGCGCGTCCCCAAGCTGGCTCAAGAACTCGGCACCACGCGCACTGCTGCCGCCGTGGAGCTGTGGAAGCCACGCCTAGAGGGCGCGGTTGTCGCCATCGGCAACGCTCCCACCGCCCTCTTCCACCTGCTCAACCGCATTAATGAGGGCTCCTTCCCCATGCCCGCTGCCATTTTGGCCATGCCAGTGGGCTTCGTCGGTGCCGCGGAATCAAAGCAGGCCACTATCGACTCCGGTGCCGAAAACCCAGAGCTGAAGTACATCACCGTCACCGGCCGTCGCGGTGGCTCGGCTATCACCTGTGCTGCCCTCAATGCCATTGCGACCGCAAAGGAGATCATCTAAACCATGTCCGGCTCCTACAGTGCTCAGCCTGGTCATCTCTACGGCGTCGGACTCGGTCCCGGCGACGCAGGTCTCATTACACTCCGCGGTGCCGACATCATCCGCACAGCCGATGTCATCGCCTACCATGCAGGAACTCACGGACGTTCCACGGCGCGCTCAATCGCCGCCGAACTGATTGACGCGCGTGACGACGCTGCCGTGGAAGAGCAATTGCAATACCCGGTGACCACCGGGCGCCCAGTCGACTACCGCGAGCAGCTCGCCGGTTTCTATGCAGAGGCCACTGCTCGCCTGCACAAGCACTTGGCCGAGGGACGAAGTGTTGCAGTTCTTTCGCTCGGTGACCCGATGCTCTATAGCTCGTACCAGCATCTGCATCACGCCCTCAGCGAGGACTTTCCCACTGAGATTGTCCCTGGAGTGGCCAGCATTACTGCGGCGGCAGCAGAGATTGGTCAGCCGCTCGGCGAGGCTACCGAAATCGTCAGCGTTGTTCCCGCCACCGCTGATTCCGAGCGCATCGCTGCGGTTCTTGACGCCTCAGACTGTGTAGTCATTATGAAGCTGGGGAAAAACGTTGAGAAGGTTCGTACAGCGTTGCAGTCCGCAGGCATGCTCGAGCGCGCCTACGTTGTCGAGCGAGCAACCATGAATGAGCACACCAGCTACCCGCTGGCCGATGCAGACCCGGAGAAAGTTCCGTACTTCGCAGTAGCCGTCGTGCCTTCCGCTGTCTACGGAACTGAACGGAGTGTTTCTGGGGCGCCTGAGCCAGCTAATGATGCGGCGAGCGATACAGTCACCGATACGGCGACTGAGTCGGCTGCCCCAGCAGTTGGTGAAGTCGTCGTTGTCGGCCTAGGCCCGGGTGCGGAGCGCTGGACCACCCCAGAAGTCACCGAGGAACTGGCCCGAGCCACGGATCTGGTGGGCTACTCCACCTACATCAACCGGGTTCCTGAGCGCGCCGGGCAACGCCGCCACCTCTCAGACAACCGCGTAGAGGCAGAGCGAGCCACTATGGCGCTGGATATCGCCAAGCGTGGAGGTCGAGTTGCGGTGGTCAGTTCCGGTGACCCGGGGGTCTTCGCTATGGCGGCCGCAGTGCTGGAAGTCGCTGATGACGATATGTGGCGAGACATTCCAGTTCGAGTCGTGCCAGGCATGACTGCGGCTCAGGCTGTCGCAAGTCGAGTGGGCGCTCCCCTTGGCCATGACTTTGCGATGCTCAGTCTCTCCGACAGGTTGAAGCCCTGGGAGGTCGTCGTTAAGCGAGTGCGTGCCGTAGCCGGAGCAGACATGGCATTTGCTGTCTACAACCCGGCATCCAAGTCGCGGAGATGGCAGATTCGAGAGCTACGCGCATTGGCCATGGAGTACCGCGAACCGACAACGCCTGTGATTGTGGCACGGGCAGTTGGCTCGGAGCAGGAAAACGTTACCGTGACCACGTTGGCGGAGTTCGATCCGGATGTCGTCGATATGCGAACCATGGTGATTATCGGTTCGTCGTCGACCAAGGCGTATCGTGCCGGCAAGACCACTCGGGTCTACACCGCACGTCACTACGGTGAGGGCGGCACCAGCGGGACAGGCGAGTTGCTGCGTTAGTTCTGGAATTTCCAGCACACATCTGAGCTATTAAATATCGGTGCACGAATGAAAAGAAAGATTATTCGCGCGGCTGCCAAACGCGTAAAAGTGATATTGCCGAATTGAGATTTAGCGGCCAGGGTCAAATACGGTTCTATTTGCTTAAATGACTACCACTTTTGTTTACCCCTTTCTTAGTGGGGCTACTTATTTAATCGGGAGATATTTCTAAGCGTGGCTCGATTCCAGTGTTATGCTCGGGGCAATCACTGACATAAAAGGAGGTTTAGGTGATAGGAAAAAACTTCTTCTAGTGGAATCTGCCCTTATTTTAGCGGGTATCATCTTTTCACCCGTTGCTAGCGCTGAGGAACCTGCACGTCCCGTGGCGGCTCAGGCTGAATCACTTTATAGGGCGATTGATGAAGGTCGCCTTTCGATGGCGGAGTTGGATAACCATCAAAAAAGCCTTCTGCGAGCCTATACAACTCCAGGTGAGTTGATTGTAAAACGATTGTCATAGCCGTCGAATCTTTCAACGATGCTTTTTGCGCAGGGCGGGGCTGACTACTGCCGAAAGGATGGTGCCCGGTTTGAGCAAAAGGCTATTATGGGTAACACCCTATACACTTACTGGCAGACTGTTGAAATCTGCGGAACCCCAGGTAAAAAATTTAGGAATGTCAAAGTTCTTGATCACGGTGGGGAAACCAGTACTCCTACATGGTCGTATAGGGGTTCGGCCTCGAATCCAGCTTCGTATGCTGTAGGGGCAGGTTGGTTCGTGCGAACCTCGGAGAACTTTGAGCAGTCCATTGTGGTTGACGGCATTGGGGCAGGTCAAAGGACGGTCTGTATCTCAGCGACTATTCGACCATCTGGAGAATATAATGCAAGCGAAAGGTGCTAAGGATAAAAGAGTGCCGGGAATAATTGACTGGGGATTTCAGATTATTGCTGTCATTCTTTTTCTGGCCGGCGTTTTTATCGCATTCCCAATTCCATTTCTTACTGGAATTTATGGGCTATTCGAGGCCAAAAAAGCCGAGGATGAATATCGTCGCCGATGGATTATTTTCACATTAATTTCTGTTTTCCTAGCAATCGCTATGTTTGTCGCATGGCTGATATTGAGTCCTTCTGGTGGAATCGAGCAAGTTCCCACTGAGCAAACAGAGTGGCAGCCCGTGCGGTAATTTAGGTCACACTAGAATTAGCCGCTATGCCCGGCGGATGACGGCGTTGTACGCCTCATCCACCGTTGTGGCAACAATGGCGATATCCGCGCCCGGCAGGCGCGGGCGCTGCACGATGACGACCGGCTTCTTAAGGTCGCGGGCTGCTTCAATTTTGGCGTAGGTAGCAGCACCACCGGAGTTCTTGGTCACCACGCAGTCCACGGCGTAATCCCGCATGAGCTTGCGCTCCGCTGCGACATCGTAAGGCCCACGGCTGAGAATAATCTTCCGATTCTTGGGCAGTGGCGGCGCGGGCTGTTCCACGCAGCGAATGAGGTAACGGCCGTTGGAGTCGCCGGCAAATGGAGCTAGCTGCTGACGGCCAATAGTGAGAAACGGGCTGTAGAAGCGGTCGGCAACAATGTCCGCGGCCTCCTGCATAGAGGACACCTCAATCCAGTTGTCGCCGGGCTGCTTCTCCCACGCAGGGCGATGCAGCGCCACGAGCGGAAGACCGGTGGCGCGGGCAGCTTCAGCGGCAGATTCGCTGATTCGCTCCGCATAAGGATGCGTGGCGTCGATGATGACTTCGGTGGCATCGGCGATCAGCCATCGCGTGAGCCCCGCAGGGCCGCCGAAACCGCCGATGCGGACATTGCCGGCGGGCAGCTTGGGGTTGGATACGCGACCGGCCAGTGAAGAGGTGACAAACCAGCCCTCGCCCACTAGCCGCTTGGCCAGGGCACGAGCCTCAGCAGTTCCACCCAGAATTAGTGCACGCATGGAATGGTCCGTCCGTGTTCATCGCGTGGGCGATCATCGCTGTAGAGATAGCTATCCGGGAACGCCTCGGCAGTGAGCACTTTACCGACAATGATGACAGCTGTACGAGTCACACCTGCATCCTTGACCTGCTGCGCAATATCAGACAGTGTGCCGCGGAGAATTACCTGTTCCGGGCGGGATGCGAAAGCCACGACGGCCACCGGACCGTGTTCGCCATAGTGCGGGGTGAGCTCCTCGACTACTCGGTCGATATCGTGGGCGGCCAAGTGAATGCATAGGGTCGCGCCCGTGCGTCCGAAGTTCTCCAAGGTTTCGCCCTCCGGCATCTTGGAAGCACGCCCGGAGATACGAGTCAGCACCACTGACTGGCCGACAGTTGGCACCGTGAGCTCGTGGCCGAGAGCTGCCGCAGCTGCAGAAAATGCCGGCACTCCTGGCACAATTTCGTAGTCAATACCTAGCTCGCTGAGACGACGGACCTGCTCTGCCAGCGCCGACCACACCGACGGGTCGCCGGACTGCAGGCGTGCGACATCCTTGCCCGCCTTATGTGCCGCTTGAATGGTCTCGATGATGGTATCCAGCGGCATACGCGCGGTATTGATAATCTCTGCGCCCTCGGGGCAGCTCTCCAGCACCTCAGGCGGGACAATTGATCCCGCGTAAAGGCACACTGGACAGGAGCGAATAAGCCGGTCCGCGCGCAGCGTCAGCAAATCTGCTGCGCCCGGGCCTGCACCGATGAAATACACAGTCATTGTGGGTTACAGAGTCCTCAATATTTTTAGACAGAGAAATTACGTCTATGGTAGCGCAGGCTCTACTGGCTTCACCGCCACCCACTGCGCCACCGGCAACGCCGGCCGCCACGCAGTGAAAGTGCCGACTGCACCTGCGCGCTCCACGGAAAGCCGGGTGACATCCCCGCCATAGTCGCGACGTGCCTGCCATAGCAGAGCCTCCGACTCCAGCGTGACGGTGTTCGCGACGATGGTGCCACCCGGGGCAAGGCGTTGCCAACAGGCCTCAAGCATGCCGTCAGCAGTGAGACCTCCGCCGATGAAAATGGCATCGGGGCGAAGATTCGAGTCAGCCAAAGCTCCCGGCGCTGCGCCGTGGTGGACAGTCACATTGCCCGACAGGTTCGCCACATTCTCAGCAATTCGCTCTGCACGAACAGCATCGCGCTCAAAAATTTCCGCGCGCCCGCCGTGCCGAGCCCACTCAATGCCAATCGACCCCGTGCCACCGCCGACATCCCACAGCAGTGCTCCCGGCCGCGGATCCAACGCCGCTACCGTCATTTGGCGAATCGGTGCCTTCGTCAGCTGGCCATCCGAGTCAAAGTCACCGTCGCGCAGCCAGCCGCGCGCGCTTCCCGACGGCTCCACCGCCAGCACCGTGAGGTTGCCAGCTGGAACCGGCGGGCTCGCCACCGTTCCTTCGGCCACAGACTCCGGCAGCCCCGTCGCCTCCGAGCCACCGAGATTGGTCAGCGCGGTGAGCTTGGTGTCTGGGCGGTCGGCTAAAACCGTAGCGACCTCCTTCACTGAGTCCGCGTTTCGACACAGCACGAGGAAGGGGCGCAGTGCATCTGCTACCGGCACAACACGTGCAGCACCAGGTATCCCCGGCTCCCCTGTTACTAGAGAGATCACCGGAGTGTCATGCAAAGGCCAGCCGAGGTAGGCACAGGCCAATGAGGCCGACGACGGTGCTGGAATAACTTCCACGCCACCGCGGCCGAGCTCGCGGACCAGGGACGCGCCGACACCGTGGAACATGGGATCACCACTGGCCAGGATGACATCGACTGCGGGGTCAATATCGGCCAGGGTGGCCTGCCAGTCCTTCCAGAAGCCACTGGGCCAAGGAGAGAGTTCGGCGTCCAGGTTAACGTCGGCAAGCAAACGGAGCTGACGGGGAGAGCCAATGATGCGGCGAGCCGACGACAACGCCTCGACAGCGCGGGCGGATAGGCCAGGGTACCCGTCGCAGCCGATGCCGACGACGCGAAGCTTTGGGCTCATCGGGGCATCTTCCGCCAAATCCAGCGCGGAGTCAGATGTGTGGCGCGTGCGAGCAATGCCAATTTACGCGGCACCCAGACGTGGGGCTTCCGACCGTCGAAAGCAGTGACGGCGGCCTCCGCGACCTCGGCGGGGCGCGAGGACATCGGCGCTGGCTTCATGCCTTCGGTCATGCGGCCGATGACGAAGCCCGGCCGGACAATCGTCAGCTGAATATGGCTCCCGCGCAGGCGGTCCTGCATGCCCTGGAGGAAACCATCGAGACCGGCCTTCGCCGAACCGTAGACGTAGTTGGCGCGGCGCACGCGGGCACCTGCGATAGAGGAAAAGGCCATGATGCGGCCCGCGACCTTATCGCGCACAGGCAGCGTGCCGGAGGCGATGTCGGACTCCATGCGCGCGACAATCTCAGTGAGAATCGATGCCTGTGCTGTGAAGTCGGTATGAATGACTGCCGCAGCAGCCTCGCCGGACTCCTCACACTTCCGTTGATCACCGAGGATACCGAACGCGACAATCACCGTGTCGATGGGACCGTGCTGCCAGGCGTGCTCGACGAACTGGCGGTGTGCCGCGATGTCATCGGCATCAAAGTGGATGCGGTGCACCGCGACGGCACCGGAGTCGATGAGCCGACCGGCAATGCCGTCGAGCGCCTCAGTGCGGCGCGCAGCGAGCGTGAAGGTGTTGTGGTTGGCCAGTCGCGCGGCAACTTCCCCGCCGATCTCGCTGGTGGCACCAAGAACGAGTACGTGTCCCATGCGCTAGAAAATACCTTTCCTCTAAACCTCGATTAGACGGTAATTAAATCGTGCGGACCATTATTGACCGATTCTCCGCCGTCTTCGGTGACAACGATGATGTCTTCCAGCCGCATACCGAACTCACCCGGCAGGTACACACCCGGCTCCACCGAAAACGCCATGCCAGGCTCGAGCTTGAGCTCATTGCCAGCCATAATGAACGGCTCTTCATGCGTGGACAGGCCAATGCCATGACCAGTGCGGTGAATGAAGTACTCGCCGTAGCCCGCAGCGGTGAGGCTATTACGCGCAATCGCATCGATCTCTGCAGCCGTCACACCGGGGCGCACCGCCGCCACGGCAGCTTCCTGCGCCTTGCGCAGAGCCGCCCACGCTGCAGCTTCCTTCTCCCCCGGCTTGCCGACGACATAGGTGCGCGTGCAATCGGAGTGGTAGCCAAGCGGCAAGGTGCCTCCGATATCGACGACCACCACGTCACCTTCCTCGATGACGCGGTCGGAGAAATCGTGGTGCGGATTCGCGCCATTTTCAGCGGAGCCGACAATGACGAAGTCAATGGCGACGTGCCCCTCCTCCAGGATGGCAGCCGAGATCTCGTCGGCGACCTCGCTCTCAGTGCGACCTGCGCGCAGCATGCCCGGCACTCGAGCGTGAACGCGGTCAATAGCGGCGCCGGCCTCGCGCAACTGATCAATCTCAGCGGCGTCCTTGCGCATGAACAGTTCCTTCAGAAGGTCTCCGGCCAACACAGTCTTGGCTCCGGTGAGATCCTGGATAGGAATCAAGTGGTCAGCGGTCAAAGAGGCTCCCACTGCGAGGGTGCCCACGTGGCCCACCAAGTCGGCGACAATGCGGTGCGGATTCTCTCCGTCTTCCCACAACACCACATCGGCGTTGAGATCACCGATTGCACACAGCGGCAGATCCCCGCGCTCCACGGCGGGCAGTACCAGTGTGGTGGTGCCGGATGCAGTGACCACCAGCGCCGTCAGGCGTTCATGCGAAGTGACCGCAGAACCAATGAGATACTGCAGGTCAGCGCCGGTTCCAAAGACTGCAGCGTCTGCATTGCGGCTGCGGAGAAGCTCCGCAGTGCGATCCAGACGCTGCTGATAGATGTCAAAGCTAAAGATACCGTTGCTCATAGTTGCCAACTGTACCCGTCGGCCTGTGCCCGTCGCCGGTTGAGTGGCCTCGGGGCGGCGAGGCTTCGGCTGACCAACGTAACCGGCAACTAATTGTTCAGCGCCACTACGCCCCTGCGAATCGCCTGAATAGCTTCGGCGGAATTGTCGCGAATCTCCGTGGAGTAGCCGGTCTTCTTAATCTGCTGCAACAGATCAATGACCTGACGGCACCAGCGGACAAAGTCGCCCGGGGTCAGCTCCGCGCCGCTTTCGGCCGCTGCCTGCAGGCAGTACCCCAACGGTGCGCCCGCAGTCCACTGATGAATCGCCGTAGCAAAAGCCATATCCGGCAAGTCCGTCAGCGGCAGCCGGTAGCGGCGCTCATCCTCCGACAGTTCCTCCCAAATGCGATAAGTATTCCCCAGCGCCTTGGCCAGCGGCTCGGTCGGCACCTCGTCACTGCCTTGGCTGGCCTTGCGGTTTTCAAAGACCAAACTCGACACCGCACCGGCCAGTTCCGCGGGGTCCAGATCATCCCAAATACCGCGGCGCAGACACGTGGCCACCAGCAGATCCGAGCCGTTGTGAATCTGCGCCAGCCGCAGGCCTTCCTCGGTAATTGTCGGCTCCGCGCCCTCCGGCCATTCGACGTAGTCCATCTGTGTTAGCAACTGCAGCATGCGGTCGAATGTGCGCGCTAACGTATCCGAGGCGGAATCGACGCGCTTTTGCAGCTTGGCCACATGCGCCTCGGCCTGCCGTAGCGTATCGGCGTGACGAGCCATCGTCTCCACCGCAGGATCGCCATGTAGCGGATGCTCGCGCAGCTCCTGTCGCAGCTTCCTCACCGCCGGCGAGTTGCCACCAGTGCGACGCTTCAGCCGCTTTGGTCCCTTTAGCCCCTTGCGGCCAATCTCTGCGCGCACAATTCCGAGCGCACGTCGCGGATGCCGGTCCGCATCCCGAGGCAGCTTAATCGCGCCGACCGTCTGCGGCGCCGCTGGGAAGATATGCGGCTCTACACGCCCCACGAACCCGCCGACACTGATGACACCGGGACGTGGATTCGACTTCGAATGGTCCTCTCGGTACACGACCGCCAGCTGCACCTTCTTACCCTTCGGCAGAGGAATAACCTCGCCTCGACGGAGTCTGCGCAGCGCGGTCACTGTTTCCGTGTGGCGGTCTTCAATATTGCGGCGCTTGGCGTTCTTCTCCTCCTGGGTCAGCTTCGCGCGCAGATCCAGATATTCAAGCATCTGGGTCAGGCGCTCGTCGTCACGCGAACTGCCTTCCTCGCTTGACGACGACCCCTCAGCCTCCGCCCCTTCAGCGTGCGCGTCGGCTCCCCTGCCGAGCAGTTCCGCACGCAGGGCCGCGGCTTCTTGCTTTGCCTTGGACAGTTCGGCGGCGACTCCGACGATGTCGCCATCCGCCTGGAACTGTGCGAATGAGCGCTCCATGACGCGCTTCGAGCCGTCGTAACCGAGCGTCTGCAGGAGGTTGACGCTCATGTTGTAGCTCGGCGCGAAGGTGGAAATCAGCGGGTATGTGCGCGTAGATGCCAGCCCTGCGACAGCCTTCGGATCCATTGCCGGGGCCCACTGCACCACTGCATTGCCGACAGTGTCAATACCGCGGCGGCCAGCGCGACCGGTCATCTGCGTGTACTGACCCGGCGTGAGATCCACATGTGCTTCGCCGTTGAACTTGACCAGCTTCTCCAGCACGACCGTGCGGGCAGGCATGTTGATGCCCAGCGCAAGCGTCTCGGTGGCGAAGACAACCTTGACCAGGCCTTCGTTAAAGAGCTCTTCCACAATGTGCCGGAACGCAGGCAGCATGCCCGCATGGTGCGCCGCAAAACCACGGATGAGAATGCGGCGCCAGCGCAGGAAACCGAGAACCTGCAGATCTTCCTTCGGAATGTGTGCAACACCGTCATCGATAATCTTGGCGATGCGCTCCTGCTCATCCCGGTCAGTGAGCTCTGCGCGCGTAGCACCGACCTGCGCCAGCGCGCCTTCGCAGCCCGCGCGGGAGAAGATGAAAACGATCGCGGGCAGCATGTTCATGGAGCCGAGCATGCGGATAACATCGCCGCGCTTCGGCGGGCGGAACTTGCGCTGCCCCTTATCGCCCCAGCTATACGAGCGTCCACCGCCCTTGTGCTTTTTGTACTGGTAGCGCTCCCTGGCCCCAGCGTCGCCGTAGCCGAACTCGGCACGACGGCACGCCTCCAACAGGTCCTGATTGACCTTGTCCGACTTCGCCTCGAAAAGCGGATAGAGCCGGTTTCCCACCAGCATGTGCTGATGCAGCGGAACCGGGCGCAGATCCGTGACAATGACGTCCGTGTGCCCGCGCACCGTGGACAGCCAGCGGCCGAACTCCTCGGAGTTGGACACCGTCGCGGACAAACCGATGACGGCCACGGACTGGTCGAGGTTCAAAATAACCTCTTCCCAGACAGCGCCGCGCTCGCGGTCTGCGAGGTAGTGAATCTCGTCCATCACCACATGCGTGAGCCTCTTCAGCGTCGGCGAGTCCGCATAAATCATGTTGCGCAGCACCTCGGTGGTCATCACCACGATGTCCGCGTCGCCATTAATAGAAGTGTCGCCAGTGAGCAGGCCTACGCGGTCCTCGCCGTAGTCCTCGATTAGGTCGTGGTACTTCTGGTTGCTCAACGCCTTGATAGGTGTGGTGTAAAAGCACTTGCCACCGCGCTCAAGAGCTGCATAAATAGCGAATTCGCCAACAATGGTCTTGCCCGCACCGGTGGGTGCACAGACGACAACGCCCCGCCCTGCCTCAATTGATTGGCAGGCGCGGAGCTGAAAGTCGTCAAGATCGAAATCCTGTTGGCTGACGAAATCGCCGAGAAGAGTCATGCCTCTAGAGTGTCATAAACCGCGCTAGAGAACATCATCAAAGTCGCTCGTCGGACGATTTCGCAAGTCCTGCGTCGGCATCGGAGTCTCCGGAATCATGCCCTGTGGCCGTGGTGGACGCGAATTGCGAGTAGGACGCATCTGGGATGCCCGCGTCGGCGTCGGCGCGTTCACTGGCGTGGGGCCAGAGACCGGAGAGGTCGTCGGGGCCGCTGATGCCGTCGGCATGCCGCCCGGCTGAATCGACGTCGGCGCACTTACTGAAGTCGGGGCGTCAATGCCGCCCACATCACCGATACCGCCGGCGGAGCCAATCGGGCCGGACGCTGTAATGGGTCCGGAGCCTTGCTCGTCATCGACGTCCAACCAATCAGGTCGCTCATTTGCTTTACGACGGTCATGGAGACGACAAATCTGGATTGCGATTTCCACCAGCAACGTCAGTGCCGTTGCCATTGCGACCATGGATATTGGTTCCTGCCCCGGAGTCATGAAGGCCGCAAAGATGAACAGCGACATAATGATGATGCTGCGCTTGTCCTTGATGCTCTCGTAGGTAACGACACCGGCCATGTTCAACATGACCAGGAAAAGCGGAACCTCAAAGCTCACGCCAAAGCAGACGATGAGCGCCAAGAGGAAACCGAAGTATTGCGAACCGGTGAGTGCAGAAATTTGCGTCTCTTCACCAATCTGGAGCAAGAACTCCAGACCGATGGCGACAACGTAGTAGGCCAGGACGGAACCCATGACAAACAGCAGCGCGGCGGCAGTCACAACTCTGCGCGTGGTGCGGCGTTCCTTCCGAACCAAGCCGGGAGTGATGTAGGCCCAAATCTGGTAGAGCCACCATGGCGACGACATCACCAGACCGGCCAGCGCACCGACCTTCAGTCGCAGCATGAACATTTCAAACGGACTGGTCGCCAGCAGACGACACTCCGCGCCCTCACCGCCGCCGAGACGCATCTCGGGTGGAAGCTGACAGTACGGATCCTTGAGCAACTCACCCAGGGACTTAAAGTGCACAGGGCCAACATTGACCGAGGTAAACGGTATGCGGAACTGACCAATGGTAAAGGCGGTCTGATACCAGATAAAGCCCACAACAGTGCCGACGGCAATACCAGCGAGGGCGAGAACGAGGCGACGCCGGAGCTCTTGAATGTGCTCGACAATAGTCATCACGCCCTCGGGATTGCGCCTACGCTGGCGCTTCCGAGGACGTGATGTGGATGTAGCTGAAGTCACGCTTCAACCGGCCTTCTACTACTGCTGCGGCTGGCCAGGGTTGTTCTGGCCAGGCTGCGGCTGGTACGGCTGCTGCGGCTGAGCCTGCGGTGCCTGCTGCTGGTACTGCTGCTGCGGCTGGTACGGCTGCTGTGGCTGGGCCTGCGGAGCCTGCTGAATTGCAGCCTGCTCCTGGTGCTCGTCATCGTTGCGCATTTCCTTGACTTCGGACTTGAAGATACGCATGGAGCGGCCGAGCGAACGTGCGGCATCCGGCAACTTCTTTGCACCAAAGAGCAAGACAAGAACGACCAGGATAATGATGATTTCCCAGGGACCTAGGTTCGGCATCCGCTTAGAGACCTTTCAAATGAATACAAATACAAGTGGCAAGTTGCCACATCGTGCGCGATTTAAGCTTTGATTTAAGCCTTGTCGTTTCGACCATACTCTGCCAAAGCTTCGCGGGCTCGCGCAACAACGGCGTTTTTCAATTTTAAGGGCTCAGCGACCGTTACGCTCGGTGAACGGCGGAGCACAAAGGAGACTGTTGCGGCCAAGTCGGACATCGGCACGTCAGCGACAAATTCCGACTGCCCTAAGCCTTGGTCAGAGACCAGTTCGGTATCCTCTTCTTCTCCCTCATCTTCAGTAAAGAAGACCGGTTCATAGTCTGCGATCCAGGTGGCGTCGGCGTCGATAAGCACACTTGCCCATTCGGACGTTCCCGTTTCCGCACCAAAGGCGTGGGGATCACGGATATCGACAGGCTCGGGGCGGTGGAAACCGGAGGGAGTGTCGAGGACCTCGGCGGCCTCCAGGCGGTCGACGCGGAAGCTCTTCTGACGACGGTCTTCCTGCGCACGGTCGACAGCGCGGAGATACGTCGTGGATTCAACTGTATAAACGTTGACACAGTCAAGCTCACGGACTGTAATCTGCCCTGAGGCATTCCGGTAGCGCACCTTCAACACCTTGCGCTGATGCAGCGCGGAATAAATCTGCTCAGAAAAGGAAAAGGCCTTGCCATTTTCCGCAGCGGTCGAGTCAATGATGGGGACGTTTATTCCCAGAGCACTGCGTAGTTTTGTCGCGGCCGTCTGCGCGGCCTCGGAGGAAGTGGTGGCTGCGGAGTCCTCGATGGTTTCCAGGATGAGCAGCAAGGTCGCGGTTTCTTCGGCTGTGAGCGCACGTGGCTGGCTGAGCACCGTTGCCTGAGGGCGAATACGGACATCAAAGCTGTTGCGGTAATCAACTTCAAAAGCCCGCACTCCGAGGAGTCCCGGCTGGTCAATATCTGCAATCTGTTCCACGATTGCCCGAATTCGGGCAAAAGGTATGGCCAGTTCGGTAGCGGCCTCTGTCATTGAACGGTGCTGCGAAAAGTACGGTACGACCGCCAACAACTCGTCGACACTGACACCTGCGTCCAGTTCCCGGGCTGCATGCACTGTCATTAGTTGCCCTCCAAAGCGTTCTTCGCACCATTCGAACCGCCATGGCGAGCGAGTACCTGCTCCAACCGAGCAATAATCTCCGACCGTGCCTCTTCAGGTGATTCCACAATCAAATCCGGTGCGTAACTCAAACCTGTGGACACAATCTCACTCACAGGTGCCGCTGGCAGCTCGTAGCGCCCATCCCCCAACGCGGTCGCTTTCATCACCACATCAGCGCAGGTATTCGGAGCGATACGAACAACCGCCTGATAGGTCTTGCCACCGCGGTGCAACATGTTTTCCGCAATCTGTTGCAAGTCACCATCGGGCATTGGCTGGGTCGCCGACGTCCCTGTATCCGACACATCGCGGATACGGCTGAGCCGGAACATACGCGCGGCCTCACGCTGCGGATCAAAGCCCAACACATAAAAGCGCCCGCGCAGGTTAATCAGACCCCACGGCTCCAGCATGCGCAGTTCATCATCCACGCCGTACTGGCGGGAGTACCACATCTCCACTGTCCGGCGCGGCGAGGTCATCGCGGTCAGCAGTGTGCTGAAATCCACTCGACTCATATCCACCGCATCGGCCACCACCACCGACTCATCCGGCTTCGCAATGGCGCTGCGCTGCGCAAACGATGCGAGCTTCCGCCACGCCGCCACAGCCGTCGAGCTCAGCTCCTCCGAACCAAACGCCGCATTCGCCGCCTGGAAAACCACCGAAGCCTCCGCTTCAGTGAACTCGGGGTCGTGCTGGGGCCACCGTAGTCTGTTCAGGCGCAGACGTTTGACCTTATCGCCCGCGCTTGACGACGAAACCTCCACCGGGACCCCGGCTGCCAGGAGTGCCGCGGTGTCCGCACGTAAATAACGAGCCCGGGAATCCTCGGAAACACGGGAGTAACCCTCGACATGTTTGGAGATCCACGACTCGCTGACCCACCCGGTGTCGTCGGCAAGCGCCAACAGCAGCTGAACCTGACGTTGGTTCTCACTGATCGCAGCGGATCCGGGGTTTTCCGATACCGGTGAGACAGACACGACTGTGGGGCTCCTTTTCCTGGGGCAGTTTCCGGGGACGGAACTAGTTATTCGAATCCGTATCCGAGGTCTTCTTCGCGGCCGTCAGAATCTCGATCATCTCATTGACCTCATCGTTTTCCGTGGCAAAGGGGTCGCCGAGCATAGTGGAGATGGGATCGTCGCCGGAGATTTTCAGGTGTGTCCAGTCCACTACGGTCTTCAAACTGGAGTCTTCGGCTGCAACGAGGAAATCACCGCGCAGCTTCGCACGAGTAGTTGGCGGTGCGATGCGGACCGCCTCAGCGACCTGCTCATCGGTAATCCACCGCGAGGCAATACCACGGGCTTCCAGCGCACGGAAGATGCCTCGGCCGGGACGGATGTCGTGGTAGGCCAAGTCGATTTGATGAAGCTTGGGGTCCTCCAGCGTTAGACCGCGATCCAGGTAGCGTTTCATGAGCGAGTACTTAATGGCCCAGTCAATGTCGTGCTCAATGAGAGACCAGTCACCGGTTTCCACGGCATCCAGCGCGCGACCCCACAGCTCGACGATGCGGCCCATTTCCTCGTTGGACGTGCCGGCCCCGGCAATGCCCTTGTCTTCATTGACCATGTTTTCTTCGCGGACCTTCAGCCACTCCGTCGCAGCGTCCAGGAACTCGCGTTGAATCTGCAGTGCGGTGGCAGTTTCGCCACTGCGCAGTGGAATCTCGGCCTTGCCGGTCATATCGCGGCTCACCGCACGGATGGACTTGATTTCGTTGGCGACTTCGAAGTCCGGCAACTTCACGCCGGCTTCAATCATCTCCAGTACCAGCTGAGTGGAGCCAATTTTGAGCGCAGTCGTCGTCTCACTCATGTTGGAGTCGCCCACGATGACGTGCAAGCGGCGGAATCGGTTGGAGTCCGCGTGTGGCTCATCGCGAGTGTTAATAATCGGCCGGGAGCGCGTCGTTGCACTGGAGACGCCCTCCCACACATGATCCGCGCGCTGCGAGAAGCAGTACTGAATCGGATCGTTGTGATACGGCGAGGTTGGGTACGGCAGGAAAATCTTCCCCGCGCCACAGATGAGCTGTCGCGTAACCAAGAAAGGTAGCAGCAGCTTGGACAGGGACTTCAGTCCCAGTTCACGTCCAACCAGGTAGTTTTCGTGACAACCGTAGGAGTTACCGACGGTATCAACGTTGTTCTTCAGCAGGTAGACCTTGCCACCGATGCCCTCGTCGGCAAGCTCTGCTTCAGCCTTTTCAGCGAGTTCATTCAAGATGACCTCGCCCGAGCGGTCGTACGCTACCAGCTGCGAGACCGAATCGCACTCAGCGGTAGCGTACTCCGGGTGGCTTCCGACATCGAGGTACATACGACCAGCATTGGGGGTGAAAATGTTGGTTGCCCCGTACTTAGCGATCACCGGGCGGAACATGTAGCGGGCAATCTCATCCGGTCCCAGACGGCGCGAGCCATCCAGCGTCAGAGTGATGCCGAACTCGGTCTCAATACCGGTGATGCGTCGGGTCAACGCCTGTGCCGGTACCGGTGTCGGCGTTGCTTCCGGCTCCTGCTGCCCTACCTGCTGGTCAGTCACTTTTTACTGGCCACCCTTCTGGACATACGAACGCACGAACTCCTCGGCGTTGTTCTCCAGCAGACCATCAATTTCATCCAGCAGGTCGTCAGCAGCTGCAACGTGCTCCTGAGCCTGACCGCCGCCAGCGACCTCGCCGAACTCTTCCTCGTCGCCTCCGCCGGAACCGCCGCCGAAAACCTGAGTGTTACCAGCCATGATATTGCTCCTTAAAAATGAACTTTTGAGTATTACTGCTCTATTACTGCACTATGTGTGCCTATTGTTCGCGGATAGCCCCGAGAGTACGCAGATGCTCAACCACCTTGGCCACTGTCTCCGCAGACTCCAACACGTCACCGCATTCTGCGGCAGTGAAACGGTCAACTTCATCCAGCGTAATGTAGGCCAGCGTAATTCCAGGCGACTCCACGTCACGAGTGCTCCGATACACCCCCGCGGTGTCCACCACCAAGCTGGTCCAACTGCCCGCGACGACATCCTTGCCAAAGCGGCGCAGAATGCCACCGCGTACATACGCACGCGTAGACTCCGGTGCGTATTCAACCGCTCGGTCGACTTCTTCCTCGGTCACGAGTGTGCGCATCGAACCGCGGCGCACCAGCGCATGGTACAGCCCACGAGCAGGGTCAATATCCGAGTACTGAATATCAATCAACGCCAACTTCGGGTGGTCCCAGCCCGCGCCCAGGCGGGTACGCAGGCCCTCCATGAGGTTGTATTTCGCCACCCAATCCAGCAGATGGGCTGCCTTGCGGGGGTCGTCGGAAAGCACGTCGAGCACTTCACGCCAGAGCTTGACGACGTCGCCCTGCTGGTCGTAGCTCTCCACGCGACGCAGGTACTCGTACTGCATTTCCACTGCGGACATCCACGTGACATGGTCTGCCAGCTGCAGCTTCTCGGTGCAAGTCAAGTCTCGGGAGACCTTATGGACGGCCTCGACGGGGTTGCGGAGCTGCAGGTCGTCGAAACGCACGCCGTCCTCGATGGCGTCGATGACCAAACCTGTGGTGCCCAGCTTGAGGAAGGTGGCGACCTCGCTCATGTTGGCATCACCGATGATGACGTGCAGGCGGCGGAAGCGATCGGAGTCTGCGTGTGGTTCATCGCGGGTGTTGATGATGCCGCGGTTCAAAGTGGTCTCCAGCGAGACCTCAGTCTCGATGTAGTCCGCGCGCTGCGAAATCTGGAAACCCGACTCCTGCCCCGTCTGCCCCAGACCCACGCGACCAGCGCCCGTGAACACCTGGCGGGTGACGAAAAACGGCGTCAGACCGGCGACGATGTCATCGAACTCGGTTTCTCGGGAGAAAAGGTAGTTCTCGTGGGCACCATACGAGGCGCCCTTGCCATCGACATTGTTGCGGTAGAGCTTCAGCATCGGACCTGGATTGCCCTCAGCATCGGTGGCTTCGGCGGCAAGCTGAGCTGCGCGCAGCATAATCTTGTCACCTGCGCGGTCAGCGATAACCGCCTCGCGGGCGGTTGCCGTCTCCGGTGAGGAGTACTCCGGGTGCGCGTGATCGACGTAGAAACGGGCACCATTTTGCACCAGCAGGTTTGCAGCGCCGACGGCATTCGGGTCAACAATCGGTGGCTGGTGGTAACGGCGCAGGTCGAAACCACGGCTGTCGCGCAGTGGCGACTCTGGTGCGTAATCCCAGCGGATGCGCCCCGACAGGCCCTCCTCCTGCTCATGCGCGAAAGCGAGCACGGCCTGCGTGGAGGTGAGAATTGGGCTGACATCCGGGTTGTCCGGGCTGGAAATGCCGTACTCAATCTCCGTGCCGAAGAAGCGGTTCGACTGTGCAGAACTGGCGGCGGATTTAGCCATGGCGAATCACCTCGACCGAGGCAACGCGCGCCGCTGGACGACCGGAGATGCGAGCCCACTCATCCGGGTTCGAGGTGTTTGGCAGGTCCTCGTTCTGCGCGAACTCCTCCGCCACTGCAGACAGCAGGTGATCCAAGCTAATACCAGCCTCGCCGCCAGCGATAACCGACTTGATGGCGGACTTCTTCGCACGGTCGACGATGTTGGAAATCATCGCGCCGGAGTTGAAATCGCGGTAGTACATAACCTCGCTGGTGCCATCTGCATAGCGAATTCGCACGTACTCGTTTTCTACTGTCTTGGCGTACATCCGCTCAACAACCTGGTCAATGAGGTGTGCGACATTCTGCTCCACCCCACCGCGCGCTTCCACCTCGGCTGCGTTGTACGGCAGCTCAGGGGGCAAGTACTTGCGGAAGATATCCTTCGCCGCAGCCTCATTCGGGCGCTCAATGCGGATTTTCACATCCAGGCGTCCCGGGCGCAGAATTGCTGGGTCAATCATCTCCTCGCGGTTGGTGGCACCAATCACGATGACGTTTTCCAGCCCCTCCACACCGTCAAGTTCACTGAGCAGCTGCGGAACCACAGTGTTCTCCATATCCGAGGAGATGCCCGAACCACGAGTGCGGAAAATCGAGTCCATCTCATCGAAGAAGACAATAACCGGCTTGCCATCCTCAGCAATGTCGCGAGCGCGGTCAAAAATCAGGCGAATCTGACGCTCCGTCTCACCCACGAACTTGTTCAGCAGCTCCGGGCCCTTGACATTCAAGAAGTACGACTGCGCCCGCTGCGCCTCCGACTCGGTTTTACCTCGGGATAGCGCAATCTTGCGAGCCAACGAATTAGCCACAGCCTTGGCAATCAGCGTCTTACCATTGCCGGGAGGGCCGTAGAGCAGCACACCCTTCGGAGGACGCAGGTTGTATTGCTCAAACAGTTCTGGCTGCAGGAACGGCATCTCCACGGCGTCGTGAATCTGCTCAATCTGACTATCCAGACCACCGATATCCGTGTAGGTGACATCCGGTACCTCTTCCAGCACCAGGTTTTCCACCTCGGACTTCGGAATGACCTCAAACGCATAGCCCGACTTGCGGTCAATCATCACCGAGTCCCCCGGCTTCGGCGACAGATCCCCCGCCAGAGACACCACGAATTCCTCACCGTGAGTATCCGAGGCCAAAATGCGCTCCCGATCCGGCAGCACCTCACGAACATTGGCGATGTCGCCGCTTTCCGGATAACCGCAGTCCTCCACGATTATCGAGCCCTCATTCAGACGCACCTGCGCGCCCGGCCGAAGCGCCCGCTCGTTAATCTCCGGCTGCACCCGCAGGCGCATCCGTCGATTTCCGGTAAACACCTCTGCGGTGCCCTTCTCCGGTCCTGGCTTAAGGAAAATACCGTACGTGCTAGGCGGCTCCAGCATGTCCTCCATGTCTTGGCGCAGTAGCTCTAGCTTGTTACGGGAGTCCCGCAACAGCTCAACCAGGCGATTATTACGAATGCCGAGGTTGTAGTTCTTCTGCTCAAGATCACGGATTTTGTCAGACGGCGTTGTCATGTATCCCAGATTACCCATAGGGCCAGATGCCGTTGTTGCTTGGTCGATTTAGACCGTGTGTCGCATCACGTTACGACGGCTACACCTCCCAGCGGGTAGCGGCGGGTCTAGAGCTTCTTTTGATTTCGTCGCTGTGGGCGCGGAGGCACCGTGCCGTCGGCAAGCCTGCGTGCCCACACCAGGAATGCGGTATGTGCCTGCATACGGTGCGCCGGGCGGACGGAGAGATCCTGAACATTCCAGTCGCGGACCAGGGATTCCCAGGCGCGTGGTTCGGTGAAGCACTTCTGCGCGCGGATGCCCTCCATGACCTTCATTAGCTGCGGAACAGTGGCGACATAGACCATGAGCACGCCGCCAGGCTGAAGAACCTTCGAAACGGTGTCCAGGCATTCCCATGGAGCGAGCATGTCCAGAATGACTCGGTCGACCGGGCCGCCGAGCGACTCGACGGAGGCCTCGTTGAGATCGCCCAGGCGCAAGTCCCAGTTGTCGGGCTTGTGACCCATGAAGTCGACAACGTTGCGTTCCGCGTGCTCGATGTGGTCCTCGCGGACCTCGTAGGAAATAAGCTGCCCGTCAGCGCCGATGGCGCGGAGCAGGTTGAGGCTGAGCGCGCCGGAGCCAGCGCCGGCCTCCAACACGCGCGCACCTGGGAAGATGTCGCCCTCGACGATGATCTGTGCAGCATCCTTCGGGTAAATCACCGCAGCACCGCGCGGCATGGACAGGACGTAATCGACCAGCAAGTGACGCATGGCCAGGTAGACGGTGCCTTCGCTGGAGGTGACGGTGGTGCCTTCCTTGGCGCCGATGAGGTCGTCGTGGAGGATGGTGCCGCGGTGAGTGAAGAACTTGCCACCCTCCTCGAGGATGACGGTGAAGTGGCGATTCTTCGAGTCAGTCAGCTGGACTCGGTCGCCGACCTGGAATGGTCCGCTCAATGCCATAGGTGTGTGGGCTCCTTTTGGGGTTTGGTTGGGTCGGGGTGGGTCTGGTTCGGTTTGGTTGGGTCGGGTTGTGTCGGGTGCAGCCAAATCCGGGCGGTACTCTAACCTGGCTAGTATGCCCGACAATGCCCAAAGTTCTAAGTCAGCAGTTCAGCCTTCCCGCCGCTCTAAGTTGGCGCTGTCGCCGTCGAGAGCTAATGACTACCGCCAGTGCCCGCTGAAGTACCGGTTCCGTGCGATTGACAAGATTCCGGAGCCGTCGACTGTCGCGCAGGTCAAGGGCACGTTGGTGCATGCTGTGCTCGAACAGATGCATGCCTGGCCCCGTGAAGAACGCACTTACCCCGCAGCGGTGAAACGGCTGAAGCCGACCTGGGAGGACATGCGTGCAAAGGACGAGGAACTGATTGAGCTAGTTCCGGAGGATGATTACTACGACTTCCTGGTCGAATGCCGCGGCCTGCTCAAGGGGTATTTCATGATGGAAAACCCCATGGGCTTCGATGCGGCCGAGATGGAAAAGTTCGTTCAGCTGGTTATCGATCCGGATGCGGATCAGACTGTGCCATTGTCAGTGCCACTTCGTGGTTTTATCGACCGCGTCGATATTGCCCCGACCGGTGAGGTCCGGATTGTCGACTACAAGACGGGCAAGAAGCCCTCTCCTCGCTTCCAGGATGAGGCGCTCTTCCAGATGCGGTTTTACGCGCTGGTGTGGTGGCGGCTCACCGGTCGTATCCCGGAACAGCTGCGGTTGATGTACCTGAAGGTTGCCGATGACCTGGTGCTGAGTCCCAACGCGACAGAATTAGAGGCCTTCCAAGCGGAGATTGCCGACTTGTGGTCGGCGATCGTGCGCGACGGTGAAAACGGTGACTTTGTACCGAAGAAGTCCAAGCTCTGCGGGTGGTGTTCTTTCCAGGAGATGTGCCCTGCCTATGGCGGGGTCACACCGGAGTACCCCGGTTGGCCGGGTGCTGTCGGCGATGGCGGCACTGAGTAAAAGCTGCGGATGGGGTGGCTCTCGCGGCGAACTTAGCTTTCGCGGGGTGCCACCGTCGGCGGTAACGGTGTCAGTACAAGTTACTGACTAGGTTTATGACAGGTGAATGGACTTAACCGCTTCGATTTTGTCATAAACCTAGTCAGTTTCTCTATGCGGTGTTCTAGGTAGCCCCCCACTACAGCAGTGCGCTGCCGAAGGCGAAACCGAACGCGACGGACAGGGCAATACATAAGGTGCCTGGGATGATGAACGAGTGGTTAAACACGTATTTGCCAATTCGGGTTGTGCCAGTGTCGTCCATCTCCACCGCGGCAAGGAGCGTCGGGTAAGTAGGCAGTACGAATAGCGCGGAAGTCGCTGCGAAGGAAGCAATCGCAGTGATGGGAGAAACTCCCACCGCGAGTGCAGCGGGCATGATGGCCTTTGCCGTGGCCGCCTGCGAGTACAGCAATGCGGCCGCAAAGAATAGCACGATTGCCAGCATCCACGGCATTGTGGTCAGTAGGCTGCCGGACGCGGCCTTAATGTCGTCGATGTAGTGGTTGATAATTGTGGTTCCCAGCCACGCCACACCGAGAACGCAGACGCTGGCGGACATGCCCGATTTGAACACCGGTGTGTTCAAAATGGTTGCCGCGTCCAACTTGCAGGCCAGCACGATAACAGTGGCGGCGGTCAACATGATTGACATGATCGCCTCGTTTCGTGGGAGCGTGGGGTCAGCGATGAGGCCGACCTGTTCAGTGCTGATGGTCGCGTAGACCATCACCGCGAGAATCGAGAGTAGGAAAATCGCCACGGACCACTTGGCCGACTTGGTTGGCACGTATTCGCTCATCTGGCCACGTGGCTTGGAGACTAACCCCTTTTCCAAGCGGCTTTGATACTCCGGATCGTCGTCAAGCTCTTTGCCTAGGTGATTCGTGACAAAGGCGGTCGGAAGGATGGCGAGGAACGTCGAAGGAATGACAATCGCCAGGAGTGTGAGATAACCAACGCCGCGGGGTTCCATGAGCGAAGCCATCAGCACCACAGCCGCTGAAATGGGTGATGCCGTAATCGCCAACTGAGATGCGATGACCGCCACGGACAGCGGGCGGGACGGGCGAACGCCTCCCTCCTTGGATACTTCGGCGATAACTGGGAGGGTGGAAAATGCGGTGTGGCCGGTGCCGGCGAGCAGTGTCATCAGGTAGGTGACAACCGGGGCCCAGTAGGTGATGTGTCGCGGATTCTTGCGCAGCAACCGTTCGGCAATGTGGACGAGATAGTCCATGCCTCCGGCCTTCTGCATAGCGGCAATTGCCGCGATTACCGACATAATGATGCCGATGACATCGAACGGAATGTCGTCTTTGGTGACCGGAACCCCGGTGATGCCCAGCGCCAAAACGCCCAGCCCACCGGCGAACCCGATAGCAATTGAACCAAGACGCGCGCCAAGGAGGATCGCTGTTAGAACGATAGAGATTTGGACGGCAACTAACATGTGTATCTCCGAAAAGTCACTCGTTAGACTTGTTGCCGCTTAGGACAAATCGTCGAGGCGAGACTCCCCTGCCACGTAGCGCTTCCCCCGGTATTCCGGGTGCATGAGGTTCTCGGTGCTCAGGACCTGGTTGAGCTCCTTCTCGTCCATCAGCCCGCGTTCGAGGACAATGTCCCGGACGGAGCGGCCAGTGCGAGCGGCTTCCTTGCCAATCATATCGCCCTCGTGGTGGCCAATGACCGGATTCAGGTAGGTCACGATACCGATGGAGTTTTCCACATAGCCGCGGCAAACTTCCGGGTTAGCGGTGATGCCGGTAATGCACTTGTCGCGCAGAGTGTCGGTAGCACTGCGCAGCAGTTCAATCGACTCGAAGAGGCATGCGCCGATGACAGGCTCCATCACGTTTAGCTGCAACTGGCCAGCCTCGGCTGCCCAGGTCAGGGTCACGTCGTTGCCGAAGACCTTGAAGCAGGCCTGGTTCGCGACCTCTGGGATTACCGGGTTAACCTTTGCCGGCATAATCGAAGACCCAGCGGCGCGCTCCGGAAGGTTGATTTCATTCAGTCCGGCTCGTGGACCCGATGCCAGCAGGCGCAGGTCGTTGCACATCTTGGAAATCTTCATGGCCGCGCGCTTCAGGGATGCATGCACGCTGACGTAGGCGCCGGTATCGCTGGTGGCTTCGATTAGGTCCTTCGCAGAGGTCACCTTAAAGCCACTGACCTCACGCAGCGCCTGGGTCACGGCCTCGCGGTAGCCTGCCGGCGCATTTACACCGGTACCGATAGCGGTTGCTCCCAGGTTGATTTGCAGCAGGCGTGCCGACGCAGTTGCGATGGACTCCTGCTCTTCCTCAAGGTTGTGGGCAAATGCGTGGAAAGCCTGTCCCAGGGTCATTGGAACGGCATCCTGCAGCTGCGTGCGGCCCATTGTGATGATGTCGTTGAATTCATCACCCTTGGCGTGTAGGGCCTCAACCAGGGAGTCGAAGCGCTTCTGCAAGCTCAGTAGCGACATGTGGATAGCAAGACGGAAACCTGTTGGGTAGGCGTCGTTGGTTGACTGGCACTGGTTGACATCATCGTTGGGGTGAATGACGTCGTATCGGCCCTTTTCCAGACCGAGCAGTTCCAGAGCGAGGTTAGCGATGACCTCGTTGGTGTTCATGTTGAGACTGGTGCCAGCGCCACCCTGGAAGACATCGATTGGAAACTGATCCATGCAGCGTCCCTTTTCCAGGATTTCATCACATGCGGCGACAATGATGTCTGCAACATCGCTGGGCAGCGTGTGGACGCGCTGGTTGGCAATGGCCGTGGCCTTCTTAACCATCACCATGCCACGAATGAATTCGGGCACGTCGTTGATGGTCTTGGCTGAGATTTGGTAGTTGTCGATTGCGCGCAGGGTGTGGATGCCGTAGTAAGCCTCTGCCGGAACCTCCATAGAGCCAAGCAGGTCGACCTCGGTACGTGTTGCGGACATGTGGAAGCAATCCCTTCTAGCCTTTTAGCAGGCCTAGTAGACGCAGCCTTGTGGGCCACATTTAGTGGCGATGATTGGTTACACCGCCAAAACTACAGTGCTGGCGCAACTGCCGCTTTTCCGGCATAAGGGGACTATGTCAGTACGGCTAACGCCGTGCGCATGCTCAGTGCCAAGCCTACTACTTACGTCGACGTAGGTGGGAGTGAAAATGCATTGGTCAGTTCCCCGCTCGAGATGGGGATCCATCTCGAAATGGGCCCCTACTTGAGACGGCACGCCCCCTCACCCCTCGAGCAGGTCACGTCTCCACTAAATACGCGCGATACGGATATTCGAAGCCAAGATCGCCTCGGCACCAATCTTTGCCAGTGCGTCCATGAGCGGGTTGGCCTCTGCCTTCGGAACTAGCGCGCGAACTGCTACCCAATCCTCGTTAGCCAGCGGCGACACGGTCGGGCCGGACAGCCCCGGGGTGAGCTTGGATGCCTCTTCCAGCGCGGACGCACGGATGTTGTAGTCAATCATCAAGTACGTCTTGGCATGCAGAATGCCGGTCATGCGACGCAGGAACACCTGCTGCTCCTCGGTGACCTCTACACCCTTGCGTCCGACAACAACTGCCTCAGAGCTGACCAAAACATCGCCGAATGGCTTCAATCCCTGCTTGCGCAGGGTGCGACCGGTGGAGACAACATCGGCGATAACGTCGGCAACTCCCAAGCGGATGGAAATCTCCACTGCACCATCAAGGCGAATGACGGTGGCGTTAATGCCACGAGCCTTCAGATCCTCGCGCACCAGATTCGGGTACGAGGTGGCAATGCGCTTGCCCTCCAGAGCTTCTACGGTCCACTCCTCATCGGCCGGAGCGGCGTAGCGGAAGGTCGAGGCGCCGAAGCCCAGATTCAGAACCTCATCGACCGGAGCCAGCGAGTCAGCGGCCAGGTCGCGGCCGGTGATGCCCAAATCCAGATGGCCGTTGCCAACGTAGATAGGAATATCCTTCGGGCGGAGGAAGAAAAACTCAATGTCGTTGGCTTCGTCGTGGATGGTCAGGCTCTTGGAGTCGCCTCGACCCGGGTAGCCAGCTTCCTTCAGGATTTCGACTGCCGCCTCGGACAGCGATCCCTTGTTGGGCACGGCAATACGCAGCATGGTGTTGATTTCTCCTACAGGTACTTGTAAACATCCTCGGGGCTCAGCCCGCGACCGACCATGACCACCTGCAGCCAGTACAACAGCTGCGAAATCTCCTCTGCGAGGGCTTCGTCAGATTCGTGCTCAGCTGCAAGCCAGACCTCACCGGCCTCTTCGACAATTTTCTTGCCCTGGAAATGCACACCAGCGTCCAGCGCCTTGACTGTGCCCGATCCCTCGGGGCGCGACTGTGCTTTTTCCTTCAGCTCTGCAAACAGGTCATCAAAGTTCTTCACCCGGTCTATTGTTCCATGTCGTCTACTCGCCCGCGAAAGCAGCCCGCAATAAGCCCAAATTCGAGGTATCCAAATTGCCCGAAATGAAGCGCGCCGGGGGTACTAACGTCCCCACATCAGCCTGCGAAACGCTCACATCCGGCATTGGATTCCACACCACCGTGCATCCCGCAGCGAGTGCAGAGCGCACCCCCGTTGAGGAATCTTCGATAGCCAGGCAGTCCTCTGGCGCAAATCCGGCTAGCTCTGCGCCACGCAAGTACGGATCCGGTGCCGGTTTGCCGTTGGCCACCTCATCGCTACACACTGTTGCGGCGAAGTGCTGCTCCCCCATGACATCAATGCAGGGTTGCGCCACGTGCCGACGGGTATTGGTCACCAACACCACCGGAATGTCAGCAGCCCGGGCCTGGTCCAAAATCGCCGGCACACCCGGGCGCCACTCCACCCCATGTTCTAGAACCAATTCAGTGAAGCGACCTTCGACGAATTGGGAGCCCGAGGCAAACAGCTCGTCGTCAAGCGTGCGTCCCGCATGATCAGCACAAATCGACAGCGTGTCCCAGAGCGTGTTGCCGACGCACTGCATGCGCAACTCCGGAGTCAGGCGGCGGCCTACGAATTCCGAGAGGTCGTACGTGGCAATCTCCCACAGAGGTTCCGTGTTGATGAGGCTGCCGTCCATGTCCCACAAAATTGCTTTCACACCATGCGACTATGCCAGGCAATCAAGCATTTAGCGATTATGTCAGGAAAACCGTCGGATGAGGGTTTAGAGTTTCAGGAAGGAAAGTATGTTGCGGTGCTGCATGAAACCACCGCATGAACGTGTTCCGCGTGAATGAAAGGCATCGACTCGCTATGACAACCACTGAAGATTCGCTCGCCCAGGCTATCGACCAACCCGAGGCATACTTCATTCCGCTAGGGACGGTCACCGAAGGCGAGCTCAGCTACGAGCGCTTCATGCCCACTAGCTTCACTTATGGGGCGTGGGGGCCGTTTCAGCACGGTGCGCCGCCGTCGGCGCTGCTGACGCGCATGTTGGAGCGCCGCCGTCTGGAAAGCGAGGGGATGCGTATTACTCGCATCGCCGTGGATCTGTTGTCGGCTGTACCGTACACGGAGCTCCGCGCGCGCTCATGGGTCTCGCGCCCGGGGCGGCAAATCGCCAAGGTCGAAGCCGAATTGCTTGCCGACGTCAAGGGTGCCTGGCGGCCAGTTGCCACGGCGTCCGCATGGATGATGGCCACTGCGGATACGCGGGATATTGAGCGTGCATTCGACAAGCAGGTGCCCGGGCCCGAGGAATGCAGCGCCGAGTACATTCCGCTGACCGACGATTGGAGTGGAGGTTACATCGAATCAATTGAAGCCCGCGCAGGGGCGACGGAAGAGCTGGCCGAGACACAGATTCACTGGGTTCGCGCGCAGTACCCAATCGTGCTCGGGGAGGAGCCGACTGCGGTGGAGCGAGTCATGCAGGTAGCTGATACCGCCAACGGTATCGGGGCCACGCTGAGCCCGCACCAGTGGGCGTTTATGAATACCGACTTAGTGGTTCACCTGCACCGACTCCCCCAGCTCGGCGCCTCGGAGAAGTTGGCGGAATCGGAGTTGCAGTCGGAAGACGGCGGCTGGGTGGGCATCGCCGCCCGCGGTTCCATTGGGCCGGACGGAATCGGCATGACCGCGGGCGAGCTCTACGATGTGCACGGCCCCATCGGCCGCAGTATGCAGACCTTGCTGGTGCGACCGCAGGGATAACGCGAAGCTACACGTTAAAGTACTTCGCTTCCGGGTGGTAGAGCACGAACGCATCGGTGGACTGCTCTGGGTGCAGCTGGAGCTCCTCAGAGAGCTCCACGCCGATGCGCTCCGGCTGCAGCAGGTCAATCATGCCCTGACGGAAGGTCAGATCCGGGCAGGAACCATAGCCGAAGGAGTAACGAGCGCCGCGGTACTTCAGGTCAAAGAAGTCCTGGGTATCGTCGGAGTCTTCCGCGCCAACACTTGTGCCGTCGGAGAACGCGAGCTCGGAGCGAATGCGCTGGTGCCAGTACTCGGCCAGCGCCTCGGTGAGCTGCACGCCGATACCGTGAACCTCCAGGTAGTCGCGGTATTCGTTCTTGGCGTAAATATCGTTGGCGAAGTCAGCGATGGGCTGTCCCATGGTCACCAGCTGGAACGGCATGACGTCGGTCTGTCCTGCGGCGATGGCATCTTCGCGCGAGCGAATGAAGTCAGCAATGCATAGGAAGCGACCACGCTGCTGGCGCGGGAAGGTCCAGGACACCACTGGCTCTGCCGCGGGGTCGGGCTGCTCCCCTTCCGCAGGTAGCGGCAGTACGTGTACGGTATCGCCCTCAGAAACTGCTGGGAAGTAGCCATAGACGACAGCCGCATGCTGGAGGATGTTCTCGGCGCGCAGGCGCTGCAGCCATGCGCGCAGGCGTGGACGACCATCGGATTCGACCAGTTCCTCGTAACTCGGCCCCTCGTCGCCGCGGGTGCCGCGCAGTCCCCACTGCCCCATGAACAGAGCGCGTTCGTCGAGGGTGGTCAGGTAGTCGTCGAGGGGCAGGCCCTTGACAATGCGGGTTCCCCAGAACGGCGGTGTCGCAACGGGGACATCTGCGGCGACATCGGAACGCTCCGGCACCTCGGGGGCTTCAGCAGCAGCCTTGGCGGCGCGCTGCGCGGCGATGCGCTTGGAGCGCTCACGGCGGGCGCGGCGAGCTTCCTTCTTTTCGCGGGCGGCAATGGCCTCAGGCGAATTCTCGTCTGGGCCGAGGCCCTTCTTAGCTGCCATCAGCTCGTCCATGATGCGCAGTCCTTCGAAGGCATCCCTGCCGTAGTAGACATCGCCGTGGTAGAGCTCGGACAGGTCGTCTTCCACGTAGCTACGCGTCAGCGCGGCGCCGCCGAGCAGTACTGGGAAGCGGGTGGCATCGCCGGCGGAGTTGATCTCCAGCAGGTTGTCCTTCATCACCACAGTGGACTTCACCAGCAGGCCGGACATGCCGATGGCGTCGACATCCAGTTCCTTGGCGGCGGACAGAATCGTAGCGATCGGCTGCTTAATGCCCAGGTTATGCACGGTGTAGCCGTTGTTGGAGAGAATAATCTCCACCAGGTTCTTGCCGATGTCGTGGACATCGCCCTTCACCGTGGCCAGCACAATCGAACCCTTGGAGCCCGTGGCATCCTCGGCATCCATAAAGCCCTCGAGGTAGCCCACCGCGGCCTTCATCGTCTCGGCCGACTGCAGCACGAATGGCAGCTGCATCTGGCCGGAACCGAACAGGTCACCAACGGTCTGCATGCCACGCAGCAGGTCCTCGTTAACAATCGCCAGCGGTTCCTTTTCCTTCATGCCCTCATCGAGGTCAGCCTCGATACCCGTGCGCTCACCGTCGATGATGCGCTGCGCCAGGCGGTCGAACAGCGGCATGGCGGCAAGCTTTTCGGCCCGGGCGTCCTTCGCGTCAGCGGCGGAGACTCCTTCAAAGAGCTCCATGAATACCTGCAGTGGGTCGTACTCCCCGTCGGGGTGTCCCGCTTCACGACGGCGGTCGTACACCATATCGAGAGCGACTTCGCGCTGCTTGTTGTCAATCTTGTTCATCGGCAAGATCTTGGAGCTGTGGGCAATGGCGGAGTCCAGGCCGGCCTCGATGCACTCGTTGAGGAACACCGAGTTGAGTACCTGGCGAGCCGCCGGGTTCAGACCGAAGGAAATGTTGGACAGACCGAGCGTGGTGTGCACGTTCGGGTGGCGACGCTTAAGCTCGCGGATGGCTTCGATGGTTTCGATGCCGTCGCGGCGAGTTTCCTCCTGGCCAGTGGAAATCGGGAAAGTCAGACAGTCGACAATAATGTCCTGCTCGCGCAGTCCCCACGTGCCGGTGATGTCGGCGATGAGACGCTCGGCGATCTCAATCTTCTTGTCCTTTGTACGCGCCTGACCTTCTTCGTCGATAGTCAAAGCGACCACGGCAGCACCGTGCTCAACAACCTGGCGCATAATGCGCTGGTAACGCGAGTCCGGGCCATCGCCGTCTTCAAAGTTCACAGAGTTGACCGCGCAGCGACCACCGAGGTGCTCCAGGCCAGTCTTCAAAACCTCCGGTTCCGTGGAGTCCAGCATGACCGGCAACGTCACCGAGGTGGCGATCTGCGATGCCAGGGTTGCCATGTCATCGCGACCGTCGCGCCCCACGTAGTCCACACACAGGTCAATCATGTGTGCGCCATCGGTGACCTGACCGCGGGCGGTGTTAAGGCACTTCTCCCAATCGCCGGCCAGCATGGCCTCGCGGAAAGCCTTGGAACCGTTGGCGTTGGTGCGCTCACCAATCATGGTGATGCCGGTTGTCTGCGTCAGCGGGGCTGCCGAGTACAGAGAAGCGACCTCATCGATTGGCTTTGCATCCGGATCCGTCGATGGGCGTGCTGCCTGAACAGCAGGGCCCTGCTCAGCGTAAGCGCCTGCACCGGTAATAGCATCGCGAACAGCGGAAACATGCTCCGGTGTGGTACCACAGCAGCCACCGACCATCGCCAGGCCAAACTCTTCAACAAAGCCGCGCAGCGCTGTGGCCAGCTCTGGGGCGGTCAGCGGGTAGGTCGCACCGTTCTTACCCAGCACTGGCAGACCCGCATTCGGCATTACCGATACCGGGATGGAGGCGAAATTGGACAGGTAGCGTAGGTGCTCGCTCATCTCGTCCGGACCCGTTGCACAGTTCAGGCCAATCATGTCGATACCCAGCGGCTGCAGCGCTGCCAGGGCTGCACCAATCTCCGAGCCCATCAGCATGGTGCCTGTGGTCTCGACAGTCACGTGGACGACAATCGGAATCTTCTTCTCAGCCTGTCGCATGGCGGCCTTGACGCCATTGACTGCTGCCTTGACCTGCAGCAAGTCTTGACAGGTCTCAATCAAAAACGCATCCGCGCCACCGGAAATCATGCCGAGTCCGGCCTCCGTGTAAGCGTCGCGAAGCTGAGCGTACGGAGCGTGCCCCAAAGACGGCAGCTTCGTGCCCGGGCCCAGCGAACCGAGGACAAAGCGTCGCATACCCTCGCGCCCCGGCCCCATTTCGTCAGCGACCTTGCGGGCGATTGCGGTGCCCTTGTGCGCTAGCTCCTGAATACGGTCTTCAATGTCGTAATCCGCGAGGTTCGGGAAGTTGCAGCCGAAGGTATTGGTTTCCACCAGGTCGGCGCCGGCCTCGAAATAACGCCGGTGAATCGTCTCGATGATGTCGGGACGAGTGTCATTGAGAATCTCATTACAGCCCTCGTAGCCGAGGAAGTCCGCGTCAACGTCGAGGTCAAAAGACTGCAGCTGGGTACCCATGGCGCCATCGCCAATGAGTACACGGCTGTGCAGTGCGGTGAGGAACTCGGAAGAGTGGCGATCAGTCATGAATAGACACCTTAGTCTACTTTCATAACCGCGCCGTTAATCGGGCTGGTTATTCCATCTCAAAGTAGCTTTCCGCCTTCACCGCAGGCAGGTCCAAACCGACAGCCTTCGTTGCGGAATTGATAATCGCGAGAATCTCGTCGAGCTCCTCATCAAAAATCGAGCCACCGTGCTCATGCTCAATCGCAGCCACGCGCTGTAGGCAGTTCTCTACCGCCTGCGTTGCGGCTTCTTCTCGCTTATCGACGGCCAGTTCCGCCGCCTGATCAATACCAGCGGCGGCCTCACGGAGGGCTTCCCCGACCTGGTCGGCTACCGATTCGTCAAAAAGTGGCTCCCAGAACTCGCGTTCCTCGGGCTGCAGGTAGCTGCCGGTGGCAAACATGCGCAAATCGGCAACTAGCTTATCGATGTTCTCTTGCGTTACTTCGACAGCAGACAGATCTGAGTTGCTCATGCTCAAATTTTAACGCCAAGCAGCGCGTCCAGCGCGGCGGCAACGAATTCTCCGGCACCCGCTGCGCCGGTTACTGTGCCAGCATCTGCCTTGTTGCTGGTATCCGAGGACCACTCCGCAGCCCAGGCATCGATAGCGGCCAGAGCAGCCGGCGTATCCAGGTCATTGGCCAGGCTTGCGCGCACATCGGCAACCAGTGCCGCTGCTGCGCTCACAGCCTTCTCATCGGTGGCAGTCTTTGTAGCTGCGCAAGCCGCACGCCAGGCCTCGTGACGTGCCTTGGCCGCCTCCAGCACCTCGTCCGACCAATCGCGATCAGAGCGGTAATGGCTGGCGAACACGCCAATGCGAATAGCACTCGGGTCGACGCCGGCGGCCACCAGCTTGGAGACAAACACCAGGTTGCCCAGCGACTTGGACATCTTCACGCCATCGAGCGCAATCATGCCAGCGTGAACATAATGGCTGGCCATCCGTGCACAGCCAGTAGCGGCCTCGGCATGAGCCGCCGAGAACTCATGGTGTGGGAAAGCCAGGTCCGAGCCACCGCCCTGAATGTCGAAGCTCTTACCCAAGCGGTTGGTGGCAATCGCCGAGCACTCAATGTGCCAACCCGGCCGGCCCGCACCAAAAGGAGCCTCCCAGCTTGGCTCCCCGGGGCGAGCGGCACGCCACACCAGCGCGTCCAGTGGGGCCTCCTTGCCCGGGCGATCCGGGTCGCCACCGCGCTCCGCAAAGAACTCCGCCATCTGCTCTGCCGAGTAATTGGACTCGTAACCAAAGTTCTCAGTGGCACTCTTGCGGAAGTACACATCCGGGTACTCGTCATCGGTGAGCTGGTAGGCCGAGCCATTCTCCAGCAGCTTCTCGACCATTTCCACGACCTCGCCCACGGACTCAATGGCGCCGATATAGTCGCGCGGTGGAATCACCGACAGGTTTTCCATATCCGAGCGAAACAAATCAATCTGCGAGGTGCCCAGCTCGCGCCAGTCCACCCCATCGCGCTCCGCACGTTCGAACAACGGGTCATCGACATCGGTGATGTTCTGCACGTAATGCACCGAGTGTCCATTGTCCAGCAGCTGACGGTAAATCAGATCAAAGGTGAGGTAGGTTGCTGCGTGCCCCAGGTGCGTGGCGTCATAGGGTGTGATGCCACACACGTACATGGTCGCCTCCGGTCCCGCTTCCACCTGGGAGACCTTCTGATCCGCGGTGTCGTAGAGGCGTAGGGGTACCGATGTTGAGCTTTCGTCGTCAAGCGAATGCGCCTTACCTGTATTGCTGGCGCGGTTGAACACATCGAAGCGCGCATCGCCGAGACTGGGAACCTGTGGTTGGGGCCACGAATGCATTAAATACTCACTACCTCACTAAACAGCGTTGATCGTGCCGAAGCCGAGCAACACCATAACAATCAAACCGACCGGGATGCGGTACGCGGCGAACCAAGCGAAGGAGTGGTTCGACACAAACTTCAGCAGCCATGCGATAGACGCATAGCCGACGACGAAGGCAATCAGCGTACCGATGGCCAATTGCGCACCACTAGCGGCCTGTCCCGCCGCAGGGTCAAACGCGTCTGGAAGCGAAAAAATTCCAGCAGCGAAAACAGCGGGGATAGCCAGCAGGAAGGAAAAGCGCGTTGCAACCTCTCGGTCCAAGTGCAAGAACAGGCCGGCAGACACCGTACCGCCCGAGCGCGACACACCCGGAATGAGCGCCAGGCACTGCGCGAAACCCATGACGATGGCATCTCGCATGGTCAGCTCTTCATAGTTGCGCTCACGACGGCCGAACTTCTCTGCGGCGATAAAGACAAAGGAGAAAAGCACCAACACAGCGGCTGTAATCCAGAGATTGCGCAGGTTGTCGCGGATGAGATCCTTCCCCAGCACGCCGATGATGGCAATCGGCAGTGTACCGACAATCACCATCCAGCCCATGCGGTAGTTGAAACCGCGTGCTTCCTTATTGAACAGGCCGGCAAACCAGCCAGTGAGGATCTGCCAGATGTCCTTGGCGAAGAACACCAGCACAGCCAATTCGGTGCCGAGCTGTACTACAGCGGTGAAGGATGCGCCGGCGTCCTGGCCCCACAGCAGCTCGGAGACAATCCGAAGGTGCCCCGAGGAACTCACCGGGAGAAATTCCGTCAGACCTTGCACTACGGACAGGATGATCGTCTGGGCCCAGGTCATACCGGTGCCGGCGGTATCGGCAGCGGTATCCGCTGAGGCGCTTAGTGTCGTCATGATAGTCACGGCTGTATAGGCTACTCGTCCGGTTTGTGTTGTGGCTATAGCGAGGTTTCGGTGCGGCGATAGCGAGACCTCTCCCGCGGAACTTTTCCCGCGACCGCACACGGGTGTCCTAAAGTAAAAATCGTGCAACAACGAATTCTGGGCAACAGCGGTTTACGCGTCTCCGCCTTGGGGCTGGGTACGGCCACCTGGGGTGCGGGTACCAGGCAAGACGAGGCCGGACGCATCCTGACGGACTTCCTCGACGCCGGAGGCAACCTTGTCGACGCTTCCCCACTCCACGGCGGCGACACTGTTGCCGACATGCTGGGTGCGGTCATCGCAAAGCGCGGCGTTGCCGACGAATTGGTGCTCTCGGTCGCATCTGGCATACACCCCGAGCGGCCCGTCGGCAGGCGCGTGGACTGCTCGCGTAAGACACTGCAAAAGGACCTCGACGATACGCTCGGACGCCTCGGCGTCGAACACATTGACCTGTGGTCGCCCGGCTACTGGGATGGGCTGACCCCACCGGAAGAGGTCGCCGATACCCTGGAATGGGCTGTGCGCACGGGGAAAGTACGTTACGCCGGAGTGCGTGGATACAGCGGTTGGCAGGCAGCGGTGACGCATGCCGCCGCGGATCGAATCGCTCCGGTGTTCGCACAGCATGAGTACTCGCTGCTCCAGCGAAGCCCTGAGGCAGAACTGCTGCCCGCCTGTGAGCATTTGGGGCTCGGCTTTATCGGTGGCGCCCCACTGGCCCAAGGTGTTTTGACCGCCAAATACCAGCACATCATTCCGGAGGACTCCCGCGCTGCTTCCGAACACGCCGACGCAGAGGTACAGGACTATCTCGACACACGCGGCGTCACGGTTGCAGGCGCGCTGACCACCGCAGCCAAGGGGCTCGGCGTCAGTGCTGCCGTCGCAGCGATTTCCTGGGCACGCGATCGGCCGGGCGTCACCTCGATTCTCGTTGGCGCTCGAGACCGCGCTCAGCTACGCGAAAACCTCACCTCCGAACAACTCACGCTGCCACCGCAGATTTGCAACGCGCTTGACGACGTCACGCTGTAATCAGTAACGGCAGTCTTCTAAAGACTTATAAGGCACAACGAATGCGAGAACCTCCCACGGCTGGAGGCGTCCACAGAGTAATCAGGCCGGGGTGGTAGTTTCTATAGCGTGAGTGAAAACAGTCGTCGACGTGTCATAACCTCCCTTCTAGCGGGGCTTTCCGCTAGCGCAGTGGTCCTGGCAGGGTGCTCCTCCGATGTGGAAGGAGACATCGATGCCGGAATGGGCAACGCCACGCCAGTGCCGGCCGCTTCACCCGCTGCTCCCGATACTGCTATCGGTAGAGCCAAGAAGATTGATGAGGACGTTACCGATGCCGTGTTGGTCGGCGACCGAGTTGTCCTGAAGGCCGGGGACAAGATCTTTGCCGGTCCGCTGAATAACCCAATTGAGCGATCAATGAAGCTGGACGCGAAGTGTGGTGAGCTCGCGCCGGGCGGCCCTAACGCTCTGCTGCCGTGTGAAGATGGCATCCACGTCATTACTGACCAGGCTACGGAAACGGCCGTTGTCGGCCGTGGCACCAACTACTCCGCCGCAGTTGGCCTGGAAGGCGGCCGCATCATCGGTGCCCATGCGGATAGCAATGTCGTCGATGTGTTCGGCGCTGATGGCGAGTTGGCCAGTGACTTCAAGGCTGCCAATAACGGGTCGCAGCTCGTTGAGATTCCCAAAGCGGACAATGACGCGGACGTCAAGCTGTTAGAGGTCAACCGTCCGGAGACTTCGGTGCATGAGCTCAAGCTCGATGAGTCCCGCGCTGGCTCTGCGCTGCGTGCGGGCATCGGCGTCGGCAAGGTAGCTTCCGGTGATCATGTCATTGCTGCCGCAGACACCAAGGGCAACCAGCTTCTTATTTACACTGCCACTGACGTCATTCGCCTCCACCAGGCAGCTCCGGCCCCGGAGGCTCCGTGGGCGGTAGCGGTCGATGAATCGCGCGGAATTGTCTGGGTGACTTCGACGAAGGTGAACAAGCTGACTGGCTACGACATCAGCTCGGGTACCCCAGTCAAGGTCGCGGACATCAACACGGTTGCAGATCCACAGTCGATTGTTGCCACCGAGGATGGCCAGATTGGCGTCTTCTCGGCTACCGGTGACGGGGCCCAGATTTTTGACTCCGCGGACGTCGATAAGGCAATTGCTGATTTCAAGCAGGATGCAGAGAAGATCCGTGAGGAGATGTCGGTTCGGGAACCAGCCGATAAACTACCGACCGGTGCAGGTGACACCAAGGGAGCAGACGACTCCGAGGGAGAGACTAAGTAGATGCCTTCGAAACTTCGCGCCAAGTCTTATCAACTCGCGCTAAAGGCAATGTTCCAGGTTCCACCGGAGCAGATTCACGAGGCCATCTCGAAGACCCTGAAGGGGCTGCAGAAGTCGGAGAGTCTACAGCGGGCGGTGAGCAAGCTACTCGTTGTTGACGATGCTGTGCTGCGTCAAACCGTGTTCGGTGTGGACTTCCCGCGTCCGCTGGGGCTCGCCGCGGGCTTCGACAAGGCTGCTATTGCCCCGGATTGCTGGGGGCCAATTGGTTTTGGCTACGCGGAACTGGGAACCGTGACTGCCAAGCCGCAGCCGGGCAACGATCGCCCGCGTCTGTTCCGTCTGAAGGAAGACCGCGCCATTTTGAACCGCATGGGTTTCAACAACCCCGGCGCCGCTGCTGTAGCGGAGAACTTGCGGGCGCGTCGCAGTGACGACGTCATCGGTATCAACATTGGTAAGACAAAGGTGACTCCGCTGGAAGAGGCCGTCGATGACTATCGAGAATCGGCTAGCCAGCTCGGCGGCTTGGCGGACTACGTTGTTGTTAACGTCTCCTCACCGAACACGCCGCGTCTGCGCGACCTTCAGGCAGTGGAGTCACTGCGCCCGATTCTGGCAGCGGTGACTGAGGAGACCGACTCGCCGGTGCTGGTCAAGATTGCTCCTGATCTCTCCGACGATGATGTCATCGCAGTTGCTGACTTGGCGGTTGACCTTGGGCTGGCAGGCATTGTGGCTACCAACACCACCATTTCTCGCGAGGGCCTGCGTACGCCCGCGGATGAGGTCGCGGAGATGGGGGCCGGTGGAGTCTCGGGTGCTCCTGTGGCAGCTCGGTCACTAGAGGTGCTGAAGCTGCTGCACGAGCGCGTCGGAGACAAACTAGTTCTCATCAGCGTCGGCGGCATTGAAACTGCTGAGCAGGCGTGGGAGCGGATTGCCAACGGCGCTTCCCTACTGCAGGGCTACACACCGTTGATTTATGGCGGTCCGGACTGGATTCGTGACATTCACCAAGGGTTGGCTCGCCAGATTCGAGCTCAGGGATTCTACTCCATTTCGGAGGCAGTCGGCTGTGGTCTGCCGTGGCGTGGTTAACTGCTGAAAGCGGTTGAGGCTTCCTAACCCAATAAACACGTGACCCCGGGGCCAGCTGCCATGAAGGCGCTGGCCCCGGGTTTTCTGTATGAGTAGCGCGCCCGGTCGGTAGTTGCCCGTGTGGGCGTCGTATCCTTACTCCCCGACGTTCTCCCACCACGGCGTGATGATGGCACGCGCAATCGAGTGGAAGTACAGATTGAAGCCAAGCACGGTCGGCGTCGCATCTCCCGGAACTTCAAGCTTCTCCACGTCGACCGCGTGCACCGCATACATGTAACGGTGTGGGGCATGCTGCGCCGGTGGGTTAGCTCCGTAGTGACCACGCATGCCCGAGTCGCCGACAAGCTGGATAGCGCCTTCTGGCAGCTTAGAGCCGTCTTCGGAGCCAGCTCCCTGTGGCAGACCCTTTTCGGTCGCTGGAATGTTGAAGACAGCCCAGTGCCAGAAGCCCGAAGCGGTCGGAGCATCCGGATCGAAGCAGGTCACGGCAATGGACTTAGTGCCCTCCGGCAGATTTGCCCAATCCAGTTGTGGGGAAACATTCGACGGAGCGCGGAATTCATCCGCAATCTTCTCGCCGTCCTTGATATCTGGCGAGGACAGCTCGAAGGTTGGCAAATCCTTCAGCGGTGCGTACGGATCTGGTCCCGGGAAAACCGGAGCATTTGCGGTGTCGTTGGAATTCGTAGTCATAACTACCAGTGTGCCTACTTTATGAGCGCGCTGCAGGGACTTCACAAGACTCCCTATCTGCAGGGCCTGATTCTCAGTGCGAATCCAAGGCGGATGCGGGGCTAACACCGCTGATGTAATTACACCCAGGTTTGGCGCGCTAATACCCTGCTGACCTGCCAATTTGTGTTTCATTATGTAGTCGGGATACAGTATCACAGGTCAGCACGGAAGTGCTTCCTACCCGGTCCGGGTGGCGGAATGGCAGACGCGCTAGCTTGAGGTGCTAGTGCCCTATTAACGGGCGTGGGGGTTCAAGTCCCCCTCCGGACACAAGATAAATCCCGAGAAACTGCAGCAAATGCAGCTCTCGGGATTTTTGCTTTATCTGTCGTACGGTACTGGCCTATTGCAGCGCCGAGGTCAAACGGAAAACAGAGTCCAGGTAGCGCTGGCGAAGGGGCCGGTCATTCCATTCCTCCTGTGTGAGCAGGAAAGATTTGTCACGGTACTCGTCGGCAAGCGTGATCAGTTTGTCCACGATGGAACCGGCGGCGGAAAGAAGCGTGATCTCGTAATTGAGGCCGAACGAGCGCATATCCAGATTGGAGGAGCCGAACATGGCCATGCGGTCGTCGATAACCATGAACTTGGAGTGCAGGACCGCAGGCGCCGGATAGCGGTAGATCTTCACGCCAGCGGTTAGCAGTGCCTGGTAGTAGGACTGCTGCGCGTGGTCGACCATGAACTGATCGGACTCTTCGTTGACGTAGAGCTGGACGTCGATGCCTCCATATGCGGCAGAGGTCAGCGCCATGAGCATGGATTCGTCGGGGACGAAGTACGGGCTGACGGCGATAATCCGCTCGTGTGCCTGGTAAATCATGTTATTGAAGACGCGCAGGTTCGGCTCCGTGCTGAAGCCCGGACCCGACGGCAGCACCTGGACAACGTTGTAGTTGTCGTTGACTTCGGTGTTGTGGAGTGAATAGTCCCTGGTGGCGTCTGGGGTCTTGTATAGCTCGCTGGTCCAATCAACCGCGAAAATTGCGTCGAAGGCCAGCGCAATATCGCCCTCGAGTTCAATCCAGGTGTCCACCCATCGGCGGCCGATCTTATGGTTCTTTTTCTTCTGATATTCGGGCTCAATCAAATTCTGCGAACCCATGAATACAATGTCGCCATCAATAACTACGAGCTTGCGGTGATTACGCAGATCCAGGCGGCGCCAGGTGAGCTTCAGCAAGCTCACGGGCAGCATTGGGTGCCAGGAGATTTGGGACTGGTCCAGGCGCTTTTTCAACTTGTAGTAGCCGGGGTACTTCCACGAACCAATTGGATCGACCAGTACCTTGACCTCTAGTCCCCTGTCTTGCGCGCGCTCGAGAGCCTGTATGAAAGGCTCCGTGCTGTCATCCAGTGCAAAGATGTAGGACTGCACGTGGATAGATTTCTGAGCCGCATCGATGGTCTCAATCATGCGGTCAATGGAGGCATTGAATTCGGTGAAAAGTCCCTTTTCTGCGCTGGCAATTGCCGGCATTCCCGTGAGCTGACGCGAGAGCTTGAATACGTTGACAACATCATCTTCTATCTCGGCATCATCCGGTACGTCGGGAAGATGCTCGGTACGTTCCGCAATGAGCTCCTGCGCCAGTGCCTGTACCTCGTGCCTACGGCCCGTGATTTGCTGCGAGCCCAGGAAGAGGAACAGAGGTAGGCCGATAAATGGAATCAGCAGAATCAGTAGCAGCCACGCCGTCGAAGCCGATGGGCTTCGGTTTTCCGGCACCCACCCAATCGCGATGAACTTAATCGTGTAGTCGAGTGCGAAAAATAGTACTTGCCACCACGTTAAGTCCTCCACCAGCCACGGGAAGGTGCCCATCAACCAATCCATGCAGATGATATTACTGAAGGAATTTTCAGTACTTTTGGTCGCTGCCCCTTAGGTGCACTCTTCCCCTTTTCGTGACAGCCTATTGTGACATCTGAAATTGAATACTGGTATCAATACGTAGTAAGGTTCAACTCATTGAACATAGTAAGTGTTTGGCATGTCGACTTCGAAAGGACTAACCCCTCCAAATGACTGAGAAGGCTCCTACGAGCACCGAGCTCGACGTTGCCACTAGCGTACTGAAGTTGATGGCAGACAAGACGCGTCTCTCCATCCTGTCGCTCCTTCGTGACGGGGAGATGACCGTCACCGCGATCGCTAGTACGCTCGATCGCCCCGTCCCCGCGATTTCTCAGCACCTGGCGAAGTTGCGCATGGCCAATATGGTGCAGACCCGCAAGGAGGGCACGTCTAGCTTCTACTCTCAGCCCGACGAGCACCTCACCAACCTCGTGGTCAACGCTCTCCACTTCGCCGAACACACGCTCTACAGCGATCCGCCCCATCACCGCGGTCAGTAGGCGCACACGGATACGCTCGCTTTACGACGAAACCCCGCGCCCTTCAGAACCTAGTTGGCGAGCCCGGGGTTCGATGCCCTTCCCTGGTCAAATGCCTCCATGATGCGCTGGGCGGCGAGCGTCGGTGTCAGCTGCCCCGAGCGGAGTTGTTTTTCCACCAGGGTGCTCTCTGTCTGCACAGCCTCATTGGTGTTGAGCCGCTGCAAGAGCGTTTCGTGCACCATGGACCACATCCACTTAATCTGCTGGTTAGCGCGGTTTTCATCAAAGAGATGATTCTCGTGCATAGCCGCGACATGGTCCTCGATGGCCTGCCAGAACTTGTCGATGCCGTCGTCCTCCAATGCCGACATAGTCAGTACCGGTGGCGTCCAGACTTGGTCTGAGGAGCGAACCATCTTCATGGCCGTCATCAGATCACGCGCAGCGCGCTTTGCCGGACGCAAGTTCTTACCATCCGCCTTGTTGATAGAAATCACGTCGGCCATCTCCAGCACACCCTTCTTGATGCCCTGGAGTTGGTCACCGGCGCCGGCGAGTGCCAGAAACGCAAACGTATCCACCATCTGGGCCACCGCGACCTCGGACTGGCCGACGCCGACAGTTTCGACGATGACAATGTCGTAGCCTGCGGCCTCGAGCACCACCATGGCCTCACGCGTTGCCTTGGCGACACCACCGAGCGTGCCCGCAGAGGGCGACGGACGGATGAAGGCCTCATCCGCGGCCGAGAGCCGGGACATACGGGTCTTGTCGCCCAGAATCGAGCCACCGGACTTCGTCGACGACGGGTCGATGGCCAGCACCGCAACGCGGTGGCCTTCCTCGATCAGCTTTAGCCCGAGGGTTTCAATCGTGGTTGATTTACCGACGCCGGGGACGCCGGTAAGTCCGACGCGCATGGCCTTGCCGGAAAATGGCAGCAACTTCACCAGTAGTTCCTGAGCCAGCACCTTATGCGCTGGAGCAGTCGACTCCAGCAGCGTGATTGCCCGAGCCAACTTAGTGCGGTTTCCAGCCCGCACGCCCTCAAAGAGGTCGTCGACATCAATCCGTCGTCGCGCACGGCGGACGACTTCGGGGGCTACAGCGGTCTTTCCCTCAACGACCGTGCCAGCGGTAGTGACGAGGGTGCCCAGGTTTTCTTCAAGATACTCGTTCATCGCTACTTCTCAATTCCGACAACGCGCTGAGCTGAACAGTCAGCCCAGCGCGGATGCGGTAGTTATTTAGGACTCTTCGTCAACGGCAAGGTCGAGGCCCAGCTCGTTAGAGAGCTTGGTCATCATGTCGATTGCCGAATCAGCGATGACAGTGCCCGGCGGGTAAATAGCCGCGGCGCCGGCATCGTAGAGTTCCTGGAAGTCGCCCGGTGGGATAACACCACCGACAACAATCATGATGTCCTCACGACCCAGTTTTGCCAGCTCATCGCGCAGGGCAGGAACGAGCGTCAGGTGTCCGGCGGCCAGCGAAGAAACACCGACGACGTGGACATCCGAGTCGACTGCCGACTTGGCGGCCTCCTCCGGAGTTTGGAACAGCGGTCCCACGTCAACGTCCATGCCGAGGTCCGCGTAGGCGGACGCGATGACCTTCTGGCCACGGTCGTGACCATCCTGGCCCATCTTGGCCAGGAAGATACGGGGACGGCGACCTTCCTGCTCTTCGAACTTATCGGCCATGGCGATGGCCTTGGAGACGTTGGACACGGCTCCCTCCTTGCCAACTTCGTCCTTGTAGACGCCGGAGAGAGTACGGATCTCGGCCTGATGGCGGCCAAAGACCTCTTCCATGGCGTCGGAGATTTCACCGATGGAGGCCATGGCGCGAGCACAGTCGACAGCGAGCTTCAAAAGGTTCTTGTCCAGGTCCCCCGGTTCACCCGGGTTACGGCAAGCGTCGGTCAGAGCGGCCAGTGCCTTCTGAACCTCTTCCTCGTCGCGCTCGGCGCGCAGGCGAGCCAGCTTGTCAATCTGCTCCTGGCGCACGCGGGAGTTCTCAACCTTGAGAACCTCGATGGCCTCGTCCTCTTCGACCTGGTACTTATTCACGCCGATGAGAGCCTGACGACCCGAGTCAATACGGGCCTGCGTACGAGCTGCAGCCTCTTCAATACGCAGCTTCGGAATGCCCTCGATGGTGGCCTGTGCCATACCGCCGGCCTCTTCGACCTCGTCGATGTGCTGGCGTGCACGCTTGACCAGCTCATTAGTCAGCCACTCGATGTAGTAGGAACCAGCCCACGGATCAACCGGACGCGTGGTGTTGGACTCCTGCTGAAGCAGCAGCTGAGTGTTACGAGCAATACGGGCTGAGAAGTCAGTCGGCAGTGCCAGAGCCTCGTCCAGTGCGTTGGTGTGCAGCGACTGGGTGTGGCCCTGTGTTGCGGCCATAGCCTCAACAGCAGTACGCGCGACGTTGTTGTAGACATCCTGAGCGGTCAGCGACCAACCAGAGGTCTGCGAGTGAGTACGCAGGGACTGGGACTTCGGGTTCTTCGGGCCAAACTTGCCAACCAGCTCGGACCAGAGGATGCGGCCTGCACGCAGCTTGGCGATCTCGGTGAAGGTGTTCATCGAGATGCCCCAGAAGAAGGACAGACGCGGAGCGAACTTATCAACTTCCAGGCCAGCGTCAATACCGGCCCGCAGGTACTCGATGCCGTCGGCAAGCGTGTAAGCGAGCTCAAGGTCGGCCGTCGCGCCCGCTTCCTGAATGTGGTAGCCGGAAATCGAAATCGAGTTGAACTTCGGCATCTTTGCCGAGGTGTACTCGAAGATCGAGGAGATGATTCGCATCGAAGGCTTCGGCGGGTAGATGTACGTGTTACGAACCATGAACTCCTTGAGAATGTCGTTCTGGATCGTACCGCGCAGCTGCTCGGTCGAAACGCCCTGCTCTTCAGCGGTGACAATGTAGAAGGCCAGAATCGGCAGCACAGCGCCGTTCATGGTCATAGACACCGAGACGCCGCCCAGGTCAATGCCCTGGAAGAGCTCACGCATGTCGTAAATCGAGTCAATTGCCACGCCGGCCATACCGACGTCGCCGGACACACGCGGGTTGTCCGAGTCGTAGCCACGGTGGGTAGCCAGGTCGAAAGCGACCGAAAGGCCCTTCTGGCCGGCCGCGAGGTTGCGGCGGTAGAAGGCATTGGACTCAGCTGCGGTGGAGAAGCCAGCGTACTGGCGAATAGTCCACGGTTGGTTGGTGTACATGGTCGGGTACGGCCCGCGCATGAATGGGGCGATACCCGGGAAAGAATCTACCGGGTGGCCCTCGGCAGCAGCGGCGTCGCGGTCAGCGCGATCGTAGACGCGCTTGACATCGATGCCCTCTGGAATGGTCCACACTTCACCAGCTTCCGCGGCAGCTGCCTTGTTGGTGGCAGCGGCTGCGTCGTCGGTGTTGCGGGAGATGTCAGCGAAATTTGGGATGGTGGTCATTACTTCCTTCACGCTCCCAGTTCGTTCAGCAGTCGGGACAGCTCCGCGACAGCATCGATGGTCATGTTCAGGTATCCGTCGGGGCGAGCGTCCTCAGCGGCATTGGCGAAGCTCTTCTCGGAGCCGGCCACCAAGACCTCCTTAGCGCCGGCGGCGCGGGCGGCCTTGACAGCGTCCTGGCCCGAGGCCTCGTACTCGCTGTCGGCTGCGCACAGCACGACAATCGGAGAGGCCTTCACTGCCTCTTCGAAACCTGCCTCGCCCGGCACAACCTGGCCGGGGTTGGCGACGGCGATACCGCCGGAAGCCAGCAGGTTGGAGGTAAAACCAGTGCGGATGTTGTGCTTGGCCAGCGGACCCAGCGGCAGCATGGCAATCAGCGGACGGTTGCCCTTTTCAGCCAGGAAGTCATCGGAGCGGTTGCGCAGCGCCTCGAAGTCGCTGGCCCAACGGCGAATCGGGTCGCCCTCCGGGCGGGCCTCAGGAGCCAGTGGGGCCTCAGCCAGGTTCGGGAACTCGTTGATGGCGGTGACCTTGGTGCGGCGGTGTGCGATGTCGGCGCGGCGCTTTTCCCAGGTAGCGTCCAGGGCGGCGCGAATATCGGCCTCCGCGGAGGCGAAACCGCCGCCGGCCTCAGTGCCGGTAAAGATCTCCCATGCCTTGTCGGCCATTTCTTCGGTCAGGTCTTCGACGAAGTAGGAGCCACCTGCTGGGTCGGCGACGTAACCAAGGTGAGACTCTTCCAGCAGCAACAGATTGGTGTTGCGAGCGATGCGAGCCTTGAAAGTCTTGGAGACGTTCGGCATGCCGCCGACAACTGCGTAATCAAACGGCAGAACCTCAACTGAGGAGGCACCGCCGACACCTGCGGCGAAGGAGGCGACAGTCACACGCAGCATGTTGACCCACGGATCGCGCTGGCTGAACATGACCGGGGCTGTCACGGCGTGCATCGGAGCGCGGCCAGCTTCAGGGGCGCCGATAACCTCAGCAACGCGGGCCCAGAGAACGCGAGCGGCGCGGAACTTCGCAATGGTGTCGAACTGGTCGTCGGTAGCGGCAAAGCGGAAAGCGATCTGGCCGAGGGCTTCTTCAGCGCTCAAGCCCGCGTCGGTCAGCGCACGCAAGTAGGCGACACCAACGGCGAGACTGTAGCCAATCTCCTGGATGTTGTTTGCACCCAGGTTGGAGAAAACAACGCCGTCGACAAGCAGGGCACGGACGTCGCCCGGCTGCTTAGCCGCCTTGACGGCCAGCTGCGTGGCCTCGTCGAGAGAAATATCGTCAATACCGGCAAAAGCGGAGGTCAGCGGAGCCGCGGAAAGCTCGACTGCGACGGCGTCCGGATTAGTCGGGTTTGCCTGCTCGATGTAGGACGTCAGTGCTTCCGCAACCTGCGCAGTCTTCTTACCGGCATGCACGGCAATCGGAGCAAGGTCGACGTAGACGTTGTTGAGCAGAGCCGGTACATCAGCGGCTTCGAGGGAGCCGGTGAAGTCCAGGCAGATGTCCGTGGTGCCGTTTTCCAGGGCAGTCAGCAGAGTCTCGTTGACGGCCTTTGGGTCAAGTGCATCCTCACCTGGGTACTGGCGACCGAAGGTTTCCCGAACGCCCCAACCGTTGGTGTTGTCCGAAGTGACTTTTGCGCCACGGACGAATGGGAACTGGCCCGGAGCTGGGCTTTCCGCGAGCTCGTCCGCGCGGGTGTAGAGCGGGCGGACATCCACACCGTCATAGGTGGTCTGGATCAGTCGTTTCCAAATATCGAGCGGTACATCTGCAACGTCTTGCTTGTGCACCCGCGCGAATACCTTGGCCACGCCCTGATACCAGGAATTCTGCAATTCCTCGAAGTTTGGTGGCAGCGTGGAAGGTGATTCGGGGGTCGTTCGGTCAGTCACGACAGACCTTCTCCCTTACATGTTCTAAGCAACGCCCCTATCAATCCACGGCCGAGGAAATTCGGCTGCGACAATTTCCGAATTCTCCGCGACGGAAAGGGATCTAAAGGCGTTGGCTTCCTCCAATAGTCAATAAGAGCCACTAGTCAGACGCTAAGACTCACCCGAGTGTCCGTGCACTGAACTTTTCAGCTACTTGTGCAATACCCTTACGTTCGGTTTGTGCTGACGGGCACGTCAAGTGCTCGAGCCAAGGCATAGTGACCTTGATTCCCATCCTAGTGAAATAATGGGCAAACGCCTTTAGCCGCTGACTACCCCTCCTCGCAGAGCCTCCAACGCGCAGGTCACACGCTTCCCCGCAATCCCCGGTAACCTCAAATGGGTGAACGTATCCGATGTGCGAATTACCCCTACACTCAAAAAGGTTCTGCTGGTGCTAGCCGTAGGTGTGGGGGTCGTCGTCACGCTGTACGTCGATGTTCCCACGGTCGCTACCATCCGGCAGTGGTCCATCGATGCCGGTGACTGGTTCCCGCTCCTCTACTTCCTCGCATACGTTGCACTGACTCAGTTCCCAATCCCCCGCACCGTATTCACTTTGGCTTCCGGAATCCTCTTCGGGCCAGTGCTCGGTTTCCTGCTGGCAATTACTGCGACGACGGTTTCTGCCCTTCTCTCCCTATGCATTGTGCGGTTTTTGGGGCGCGATTGGTTTCGCACGCACCTGACCAACCGCCGTCTTCTCAGTCTCGACCATCGGTTGGAGCAACGCGGCTGGCTCACAGTGCTCAGCTTGCGCATGATTGCTGGCGTGCCATTTTCGTTTCTCAACTACGCCTGTGGGCTGTCGTCGATACGCATCGTGCCGTATATCATCGCCACTGCCCTAGGTTCGGCGCCGAACACACTCGCCGTCGTTCTGCTTGGCGACGCGCTGTTGGTCGGCTTCGACGTGCGCTTTGCGGTGGCCACGGGAATTCTGCTCGTGCTTGGTTTGCTGGGACTTCTTGCGGACGCCAAGTTCCCTGTCGTAACCGGTTCTTCGAAACGTTAAAACACCGCTTGGCGCTCTTGAGCTAGGCGTGAGTTTTTCGGCGAGCTGGTGTTGGTTGCCTGTGAGTTTGCGGAGCGAAGGAACGTGTCTTAGCCCAACTGTCAAGGGGTGGGGCTAGACTAGAGCGTATGTACTCAGTCTTTGCCAGGTATCGCGGTCGATCTACTCGCAGGGCAGATCACGTTCAGGCCTCTGCGCAGGCACTTTCCGGCCTGGAAGGCGTAGGAACTGTTGAGGTTGCAGGTATCGAAGAGCTTCGCGCAGCTCCTGAAAATGCTGTGGGAGTCACCACGCTTGTGCTGGCGCTATTGGCCGCAGGTGACTGGGCGATAGGTATCGGTGTTTGTCCTCAGGACGACATTGAGCAAGCGCATCTGGCATCGAGCTCAGTCGTCGGTAAGGGAGGCAGAGCCGGTACGGTAAAAACCCGCATTCGGACTAACGATCCGCGTGGTAAGGACTACTCGGAGGATATTGGTGCAGCATTCACATTGCTGCACCACGTTATCTCTCGCAGGTCCCCCGAAGGGCGCGAGGCAACTGGTTTGGTTCGCGCTGGTTATTCACAGGTAGAGGCCGCGGAAGAATTGGGAGTTTCTAAGCAGGCCGTCAATCAGCGCCTCGCTGCAGCTGGCTGGCAGGCGGAGCTGGCCGGATGGAACCTGGCCGTCCACCTGCTTCAGCGAGCTGATGAGTTATAAAAACTTACTGCCCATTTTCCGGGGCGTAAGGGTCACGTGACCATCCAGAAAAATCTGGACGATCGGTGGAGTGCGCACCGCTGCCTGCATTGGTATTACCGGTGCCAGGAGCCGAGGGCAGGTCACGTTTGCCGGAAGGAACTGACGGCGCAGCGGGCGCAGCCGGTGTCGCAGGTTCAACCGCTGCCGGGCCGTTCTGGCCACCCAACTGTTCAGGCTGAGCGGGCTGAGCCGAATCAGCGCGGCGATTCTTCTTCCTCTCAGGGGTATTACCAGCTGCTGCAGCTACCGGATCATCAACCGGGCGGTTAGCGACCTCGTTCGCCGCGGCAACTGCACGAGCCAACTCCGGGTTAGTCGACATGTCGAACCAGTTCTCGTCGCGGCCCTGCTCAGCCTCTTCCTTGGTCTCTCGGCTCACGGCCGGAGGCTCGTAGCGGAAGATACCGTCGGCATCCTTCTTGCCGAAAGCCCTAGCGAAGCTCTCGAGACTGTCGCCGAACTGCGACGGAATCATCCAAACAGTATTGCCGTCCTTATTTGCCAGCTCAGGCAGCTTCTCCAGGTATTGCCAGGCAAGAATCTCAGGTGTCAACTGTGAAGCCTTAACAGCTGCGTTGACCTTCTGGATAGCGCGAGCATTACCCTGTGCCTCAAGGTAGGTAGCGGCGCGAGTACCCTCAGCGCGCAGAATGGTTGCCTGACGCTCAGCTTCAGCAGCCAGAATTGCTGCGTGCTTGTTACCTTCGGCGGCGAGAATCTGTGCCTGCTTACGGCCCTCAGCAGTTTTAATATCGGCTTCGCGGGTACCTTCCGCAGTCAGAATCATGGCGCGCTTCTCGCGATCGGCCTTCATCTGCTTTTCCATCGACTGCTGAATCGACGGTGGCGGCTCAATGGCCTTTAGCTCCACACGAGCGATACGAAGACCCCACTTGGCAGTGGCCTCGTCCAGCTCGCCGCGCAGACGGCGGTTGATGTAGTCACGGGAAGTCAGTGTCTCTTCCAGTGTCAGGCCACCCACGACGTCGCGAAGCGTTGCGGTGGTGATCTGTTCGACGCCGAAGATGTAGTCATCGATACCGTAAATTGCCCGATCCGGTTCATTGACCTGGAAGGTCACGACGGTATCGATAGCCACAGTCAGGTTGTCTTCGGTGATCACTGCCTGTGGCGGGAAGGTAACCATACGCTCACGGGTATCGACCTTCTCGCGCACTCGGTCAATGATCGGGATGATGAAGTTCAGGCCGCTGTTCAGTGTCTGCGTGTATCGTCCCAGTCGCTCTACGATTGCCGCTTCACCCTGAGGAACCAGGACAATCGCTTTGAGAACCAAGGTAACAACCACGAGAATGAAAACGACGAGGATGATAAAGCCTTCCATGGGATTCCCTCGTAGCTAGAAACTGTGTGGTCAGTTATTTAATGGTCAGTAACTAAGAGTGCTCCGAGCGCCCTTTAAGTGAGTTGGCTGCTCAGAGCAGCTTGTCCACTACTGCGGTATTGCCCGAAATCTCTACAATCGTGACTCTTTCCTTCGCATCGAAGGTCTGCGCAGTCAGAAGACTGCGCGCGCTCCACAACTCGCCATTGACCTTAATCAGACCCGCTGACGAGGAAACTGGCTCGATGACCTCAGCATGACGGCCCGCTAGCAGTTCCGGACGCGACTCCAGTTCGGCGGACTTGTCCGGTTTTGCCATCTTTTTGCGCAACACAGGGCGAACTGTCAGCACAAGTGCGGCGGACACAACGGCGAAGATAACCACTGATAGCCAAAGCGGCGCTCCAAGCTGGCTCGCACCGGACGCTGCCAGTGCACCACCTCCGAGCATTAACAGTGCTAAATCTCCGACTGCGAGTTCACCGAGAACCAGTAGGAGGCTTGCTCCGAGCCAAAGGAGAGGAATCACGCCCTCACCCTACCTACTTTGCAGAACAAATGTGGGGCGAGTGGAGCCAGTATTCCGGGGTCAGTACTGCATATGTGGCTCAGTTACGAAGTCGACCAGGCGCTCAACTGCGCCAATCAAATCTGACTCCAGATCACGGTAGGTGTGTACACCTGCGTAGACACGTCGCCAGCCCTCCTTGGGGTCGTCTCCCCAGCCCAAGCGACGGCAGATTCCTGTCTTCCAGTCCTCCCCGTAGGGAACTTCCGGCCATGCCTCGATGCCTACCGACGAGGGTTTGACCGCTTGCCAGACATCGATAAACGGGTGGCCTGTGACCATCACGTGCGGGCCGAGCTGCTGAGTCATGCGGCTTTCCTTACTGCCCTCCACCAAGTGGTCTGCCAGGACTCCGACGCGGCGCTTCGGACCCGGACCAAATTCGGCCAAGCGTTCTGGAAGGTTGTCCAAGCCCTCCAGATACTCCACGACTACGCCCTCAACACGCAGATCGTGGCCCCACACCTTCTCGACGATTGCCGCGTCATGAATACCCTCGACCCAGATACGGCTGGGGAGAGCAACCTTGGCCTTGACGTTGTGGACCTTGCGCGAGCCCGATGCCGACAGATCCTGCGAGGGCTTTTTGGGTTGTGCTTTCGGACGCACCAGAGTCACAGGTTTGCCGTCGATGAGAAAACCGCGCTCGTGCATGGGAAACAGCCGAGACTTGCCGTGGCGGCCCTCCAGCCGGACGCACCAGCCGTCGAAAGTTTTCTCCAACCCGATAATTGCACCGACGAATCCGTCATAGGACGCCTCGACGACAACACCATTTTCTGCTGTCACCTCGCGTGCTGGCTGCGGGATACGACGGCGGTGGCCACGTGCGCCAGCGAACACGTCCTGATTGCGGTACGGGTCTTGAAAGCTCATGAGTACTGAGATTAACAGCATCGGTTACGGGACCGACGACACACTGCACTAGGATGAGCTGCACTATGCAGCGCAGTGTTCTCGACCAGGTCTGGAGTCCAACTCAGCACATCGCCCTTTGGCTGGGCGCGTGGTTGTCGGGTTTGGAAAACTACGATCATCTCCTCGACGCGCTTGACTCGCTCGGCGGGCCCACGTCAGTTCCGGGAACGTTCGTGCTTGCCGACGCCACGGTTCCGAATGTCATCGATTGCGACGCTGATCTCGATCGAAGCGACATGCTCCGCCTTCTTCGAGCAGTTACTGCAGCGGGAGATTGGCACAGTGACCACCGTCCCCTCGTCCGCCTCATTCTCTCTGGGCCCGGTGATGCACCTGCACTGCCTGCGGGAACCGACGCCGCTGAAGCTGCACGGGCAGCAGGCTCGGCCATTGTGATTGCGGATGCGGAGCCGGGTTGGAACCATGTGCTCATACCAGTGACAACGCCGGTGCCAGGCCTACCGCAGTGGCATTGGTACACACTGGAAGGCCACATTCCCGAGCCGGCCTATCTCTCCCCTGGCGAGGCGGGTTTACAGCTGGCAGATGCGGCGCGGGTTGCGGCTGCCACGATTGCGGCGATGCCGCGTTCACCGCTGACGTCGTCAAGCAGTGGTGCCCCGAAGGTGGATCCCCGGCTGATGGTCGGCATGCTCGATGATCACCTGGACATGGCTTTTGTGCCGGATGATGTGCCACGCCGTGCACTGGGAGTGCTCGCCAGAGCTGATCGGGTGTCGTCGATTCTGGCGGTGGCACAGGGCAGCGAGTCGGGGCACGGCAGCGCCGCGTTTGATGCGCAGCTCATCCCGCTGTGGCGAAAGATCCGGCAGGCGCGGATGAGCGCGGTGGAATACGCGATTCAGGAGTGGACCCGCTAGAGATTTGCCCTGCCCCGCGGCCCAATTGAAGCCAAAGGAATCAGTGTGGGCGGCGCTTTGCCGGGGTGCAACAGGCTGCGGCGCAGGGGGCGCCGTTGCAGGCCGAGCCGAGTAGCGGTTCACTTCCCAGTCGGCGGGGTTCGGCATCTGCGATGCGCTCTTCGATGAGCTCCACGAGCATGTCAGTGAAAGTAGCCGTCGGACCAGGCGTTGCGACCCGCTCGATGACGATGTCGTGATGAGCCATTTCATCCTGAAGCTCAGCATCCAAATCCCAGGCGACCTCAACATGGTCCGAGATGAAACCAATCGGGCACACTACTGCGGATCGGAGGCCGTGGGTGACCTCCGCTTCAACGTGGTCGACGATGTCAGGCTCCAACCACGGCACGTGCTCCGGGCCAGAGCGGGACTGCCAGACGACGTCAAAATCGGTGATACCCACTGCATCGGCGACGAGCCGTGCTGCTTCGTTGACCTGGCGGGAGTAAAGATTTCCGCCGAGCTCTACCGGCCCGGATGCCTTGTCCGCAGAGACCGGAATAGAGTGAGCGGTGAAAATAAGCCGGGCCTTGTCACGGCGGTCATCCGGCAGCTTGGCAAACGCCTCACGCACTGCGTCTGCATAGGCTTCTATAAAGAGCGGATGATCGTAGAAGCTCCGGATTTTCTCCATGTCAAAAGCACGGTGGCCCAGAGATTCGCGCATCCGAGCAATGTCTTCGTGATACTGGCGGCAGCCGGAGTAGCCGCCCCAGGCGCTAGTGGCGAAAACGAGCGCTCGCTTAACACCGTCATCAGCCATCTTTGCCGCGGTGTCTTCAGCCATCGGATGCCAATTGCGATTGCCGAAATAAACAGGCAAGTCATAGCCACGGCGAGTGAGCTCAGCCTTAAGATTGGAGACAATTTCGCGGTTTAAATCGTTGAGCGGGGACTTACCGCCGAAGTGCGCATAGTGAGCACCGACTTCGTCCAACCTCTCCGGCGGAATTCCGCGGCCGCGGGTGACATTCTCCAGGAAGGGACGCACATCGGCCATCTTTTCGGGACCGCCGAAAGACAACAGCAAAATAGCGTCAAAATTATCAGAAGACATAGGCAACCATGTTAGTAGCGCAGTCTGAGGACTCCATAAGACGACTGCTCAATGCCCCCGGCGTCCCTTGCCGATTGGGGTTCCATACCAATCGCTTGACGACGGCACCCTAACCGCGCCCTACTGCGGAATTCGACGATTGGTTACAAGCAGTGAGCCCACGGTCACTAGCAGCATCGTGAAGGCTGCAATCAGATAGGGCCTCGGATTCTCGGCCCGCTTGAGTTCGTAACCGATGTCATCTTCCAGTGAGCCATAGGCATCGCGGAGCTGCTCGAGGGAACCAGCGCTGAAGAACTCACCTTTTGTTCGACGGGCGATCTCTCGCAGCGAATCGTCGTCGTTAGGCACTGGAATCAATTCGCCCTGAACCGTGATTGCGCCTTGCGCGGTACCGAACGAAATCGTGTTGACAGGCACCCCGGCCTTGGCGGCTTCGGCGGCGGCGGTATACGCGCCGCGGGGATCGTCGAGTTCTTGTGGGACGGTCTGTTTGCCGTCGGAAAGCAGCACAATTGTCGCTGGCGGGGCGCCTTCTCCCCCGCCCTGAACCGAATCGCTGAACTGATTGATGGCATCCAGCGCGGCAGCGATAGCATCACCGGTCGCAGTCGCCTGATCTAACTCAGCAGCCTGGAGCGCTCGATTCACGGTGTCATGGTTGGTAGTCGGGCTGACAGCAGTGCGAGCGCGACCAGAGAACGTCACCAGGCCGATATTGAGGTCGTCGGGAAGGTTCTCCACGAACTCTTGGCCGGCTTCTTTAGCTGCAGTGATGCGGTCTGGCGCAACATCTGTGGCCGACATGGACAGCGAAACGTCGACCACCAGCATAACCGTCGCTCGGTTGCGGGCGACTTTGGTCTCCGAAATCGGACCAGCCAATGAAATGATGACCAGAACAAGTGACAACAGCGCACTGATAGCTACGACATGGCGCAGGCGTGCCGACGACTTATTCCCCAGTGACCCAACGATGGTGAAGTTGCCAAAGGCAATGGCACGTTGCTTTCGCTGCTTAGTGCTGATCCAATAGGCCACGGCTGCCACGAGAGGCAGAGCGAGTGCGAGCAGCCACCCTGGGTGCGCAAAAGTTGAGTTTAGGAACGTCATCGCGGTATCAGTTTCCTCACATCCAGTCGCCTAAACAGTCGCGTATAAACCAGTGGCTATAGCCGGTTAGTCGGTGGCCCAAAAAAGATAGCACTAACAAGCGGTTACTCAGACGCTAATGTTGGCCAATTTGTCGAGCAAAATCCAGTACCCAATCGGAATCCGTACGCAAGGTAATAACGCGAGCACGGCATTTGCGCAGTTCATTGATTACACGCTCGTGGTGGGCACGAGCCTGAGCTGCATACTCGGCGCGGGTCTTGTCGTTGATGTTGAGTTCAATGGTCTCGCCGGTAGCTGAATCCGCCATGACCACCGGGCCTTCGCCGGGTAAGGCTTCATCGGCTGGATCTACCAGGCGAATCGCCATAATCTCTGTCGAGGCCGAGGCAACGCGCAGCGGGCGCGCCCAATCGAGTGATCCAAGGAAATCCGAGATGACAACCAACAGCCCAGCGCGCGGAGCCTGAGTCATTACTGTGTCAATATCCGCTGCGAGGTTATGCTCAGCAGTCGCGTCAGCCAACTGCTTGAGCAGCATCAAGCTGTGGGCACGGCCCTGGCCCGCGGGCACTGGAGTGCCACCGGCGATTAATCCAGTTCGGGACCCCGGGGCGTCGTTAAGCATCGTCACAGCGCCGGCAGCGGCGGTGAGCAGATGTCGTTTGGTGGTATCGGCCAAGCCCGTGGACAGACGTGCGGCGGGTTCGGCGACAATCCAGCACTCCAGCTCGCGCTCGGCCTCGGAGGTGCGAACATGCGGCACTCCAGTACGGGCTGTCACTGCCCAGTTCATCTGGCGAACATCATCGCCGATGACATATTCGCGGGAGCCAACCGGCTCAGAGCCATCTCCAGTAGCGGTGGAGAGAAAGCTGCCGCGCAAAAGTCCGTTGAGCTTACGCGTAACAGTTAGCTCTAAGTACGCCAGGACGCGTGCAAGATCGTCTTCACGAGCTGACATTAGGAGGCAGTGCCCTCATCGGAGCCAGTGCTCGCGCCTTGGGGAAGGCGCACGTGAGACAACACGATGTCAATAATCCGTTCGGGAGTAACGCCATCGGCCAGGCCCTCATAGGACAGGACCAAGCGATGACGCAGCACGTCGGGAAGCACGGAAACCACATCGTCCGGCACGACATAGTCGCGACCGGAAAACAGCGCGTGGGCGCGGGCAGCCGCGACAGCACCAAGAGTTGCACGCGGTGATGCGCCATAGGAAAGCCAGCGGTCGACATCCTTCAACTCCGCCCGCATCGGATTGCGGGTGAGTTCGATGACGGCCACGATGTAGTCAATCAGTGTGTGGTGGACAAAGACTTCGCGGGTAGCGCGCTGCAGTTCCCGAACACTCTCTGGGGTGAGAATCTGCTGCGCGACTGGAGGGGTGGCTCCCATGCGGTAGACAATCTCCCGCTCTTCCGCCGGAGTGGGGTAACCCACGAGGACCTTAAATAGGAAACGGTCCCGCTGGGCCTCCGGCAGTGGGTAGACACCCTGGTTTTCGATTGGGTTTTGCGTGGCCAGAACCAAAAACGGCTCCGGTACTGGCGTGGACTCCCCTGCGATGGACACCTGGTGCTCTGCCATGACTTCCAGCAGAGCCGACTGCACCTTCGCCGGTGCGCGGTTGATTTCATCAGCGAGCACGATATTTGACATGACCGGGCCGGGCTCGACAATGAACTCCGAGGTGTCCTGGCGGAAAATCCGGGTGCCGACAATATCTGATGGCACCAAATCCGGAGTGAACTGGATGCGGGAGTAGGACCCACCCATCACTGTGGCAAAAGTAGACACTGCCAGAGTTTTCGCAACACCCGGAACACCTTCGAGCAGGACATGACCTCCTGCGAGCATCGCGATGAAGAGCTGCTTAATCAGGTGCTCCTGGCCAACCACAACCTTCCCCAGCTCCGCGTATGCGCGCTCGAGGTCCGTGTGGTCAGTGGGCGTTGGGTAGGTCACAGAGAAACCCTTCTTTAGGTCGGTCGCCCGACCTGTAGAACACGTCGTTAGAAACTAGACGAGGCGGACAACGTTCGGTGTCATTCCATTATAACGGACTGGCGAGATCTTAACCACAGAACCGGACTGCGGTGCCTCAATCATCTTGCCATCGCCCAGGTAGATAGCGACGTGGCCATGACCATTCGGGCCCCAGAACAGCAGGTCACCACGCTTCATCTGAGATGCCGGGTAGTGCTTTCCGCGCTGGTACTGGTAGCCGGTGTAGTGAGGCAGGTCAATGCCGACAGCGGCGTAGGCGTACAGAGTCAGGCCCGAGCAGTCGAAACCAATCTTGTTGTAGTCGCCGTGGGAGTCAGCTACTCCGCCGTCACGGATGCCCTTGGTCGGGCCGTTGGCGTTGCCGCCACCCCATGCGTATGGGACACCGAGCTGCCCCATCGCACGTGCGATGACAGTCTCAACCTTCTGGCTGGAAGAACCCGAGGTGCTCTGACCGGTCTCCGGATTCGTCGGCGCCACAGTCTGCGCCGGGGTGCCGCTTGACGACGAGCTGTCGGTGCTAGAAGATTCCGAGGTCTCGGTGGACTCAGAGGAGTCCGAAGATTCGGTCGTCTCAGAGGAACTGGTGGAGCCAGTGGAGCTGTTAGAACCAGTCGAGCGAGTCGAGCCGGTAGTATCCGTGGAGCTGCTCGAACCAGTCGAGTCGGTGGAGCTAGTGGAACCAGTCGAGCTCGTAGAACCAGTGGTGCTAGAGCTTTCATTTGTGGACTCAGAAGAGGAATCCTCATCAGTCTGGTTCGACTGCGCCTCGGCGCGAGTCTTAGCTGCGGCTTCCTCAGCGGCCTTCTTGGCAGCGGCGTCTTCCGCTTCCTTGCGGGCCTGCTCGTTCTCATAATTCTGGCGCTGGGAGTTCAGCTCGTTGACCGCGTTTCGGGCTGCATCCAAAGATGCCTTTGCGGCATCGCGATCGACCTGAGCCTGCTGGTAATCAGCTTGCTCCTTTTGAAGCTCCTCGTTTGCCTCGGAGTACGCGTTCTGAGCATCGGTGTTTCGCTGGTTTGCGGTGGCTTCCGCCTGCTGAGCTTCGTCACTCTTCTTGCGAAGCGTGGACTCCTGGTTAGCAGCCTCGGTTCGATTCTTATCCAGAGAGTCAACGGTCTGCTCTTGACGATCCGCTTCGCGACGCAAAGCGGACAGACGGTTAATAGCCTCGGATGCATCTCGCGCACCCTCGAGAATCGAGCCACTGGAACGTCCCTGGCGCATGATGGTGCGTGCTAGCTCGTCGAACTGCTTCTGGGCACTAGCGAGCTCAGCGCGGGAACGGTCGAGTTGGGTTCGCGCCTCGTCGACCGCCTCGCGCGCACGGTTAGCGGCATCTCGAGCGTTCTCAAGGTCCACCATGGCCTTGTTGACATCCTCGCGGAGAGTGCCCATGCGTAGCTCGAGGTCAGATACCCGGCGCTCGCTGGAAGTTACCTCGGCGACCAGGGACTGCAAGTACGACTCGGCGTTAGAGGCCGCCTCACGCGCTTGACGGATCTGGGCGTCGCTCGGATTCAGTGGTTGTGCAGCTGCGACCTGAGTGTTCGTCGCCAGAAGACCCGCCGTGATAATACCGGCAATTGGACGAGTCCAATATGATGCACGGACTTTGCGATTACTCGGCACCGCGTTACTCCTACATTTCTCCTATGGGTGCGTTCACGCCTCAGAATCGACACCAGCGACTTCCCCATCGTTGGATATCTTCCCGTTGTTGCCTCCAGGTCTTGAGTGGAACTTCGAAAAACGTCGAACCGAAACCAGAACCAAAAGCAACAGCGGCGCTCCCGCGAGTTTTCATTGGTCAATACTGGACCCTTGAGTCCACTATTGGCATCACGAAGCACTTTACGGGTCAAAAAGCTCTAAAAAAACATAAGTAACAAAATTACCAACTGTCCCCCACTTTGTAACCGTTTCGTTATATGCCGTGGCCTGCGGTTATGATGAACCCCAGTTTTCTGTGTGAATTATGTCACTATGTGATGACTTATCGGCGTGCCGGACTGCCGCGGACCTTTACCTGGGGTACCGGGCATAAGAAAAGGTCAAGCGCTCATGCTTGACCTTGGCGAAAATCGTTGACACGGTTACGGCGACTGCAACAGTGTTATCCAATTGAGATAGTGACTGAGTTCTCCACTGCTACCAGTTTTTGGGGCATTTACCCTGTCCCTTGCCGTGGGGTGGAAAACCGGGGACGGTGAATGTATTCAGTGGGGCCGTTAACTCCAGCGTCCGTCGTAAAGCGAACTCTTAGGCGGTTGGGCGTGTGTGTAGCCAGTAGAACGTCAGCCCGACGAAGAGTGCGACGATAACGACGCCTGCGATGAGGCTGTAAAGAGTCCACGGAACGACGTAGTTAGTGAGCTCGTGCAAATAGGCATCGAGACCCGCCGGATAGTCTCGCGGAGTCTCCATCATTGCGTGGTCGGCGCGTTCAATGGCTGCGCGGGGGAAATCGGCAGATGCGGTGGCCACATTGCCCGGTGTGCGCACGACAGTGGTGCCGCCGACTTGGTCCGCTACTTGGCGGGCAAAGGAAAAGATGTCGGTGTTCTTTTGTTCGGCGACGGGGTAAATCTTCTCGCTATCTAGGTAGATGATATTGAAATTGGGCACCCCCCGATTTGCTGCATCGTCGACAATTGGCTGGACCGCTTCTCGGAGCTGTGGGTTATTTGTCACGATGTTGTCGGTGCGTAGCTGAGCGACCACCTTCTCGACGGTTTCTTTCGCTGCCTGTGAATCTGCTGGCGTATGCATTAATTGCCTTCCGTATCGTGCTCCTGTTTTGCGTGAGAATGGTTTCCACGCGCCCCAATTTGGCGGAGATGCTGCTTCGTTTGTCCTATCTATAATGGCCTGCTCTGGATGTGAACGGGGGTAGCGTGACTCGGCGCGCCGCGAGCAATCTACATACAGAACGTTCGTACTGTTATTGTTGATGCAAGGACGGTAACGCTTCCTTAAAAACGTGTGTGTGGGCTCGTGTGCCCCGCGTCGTGATTATTGCTTTAATTGGTTGATAAGGGGCGGCGTGATCGCACCTATGCCTTGTGGAGAGCCGAAATTCGAGTGCCGGACTCTTCAGTTAAGGCGACAATTCACCCGAATAGAAATGGAGCTGACTGTGGCTGAAAGCAAGAACTCTTTCAACGCCCTGCGCAAGCTTGAGGTCGGAGACAAGTCTTATGACTACTTCGCTCTTGACGCCGTGCCGGGTATGGAGAAGCTGCCTTACTCGTTGAAGGTTCTCGGTGAGAACCTGCTGCGCAACGAAGATGGCGCCAACATCACTGAGGAGCACATCAAGGCTGTCGCCAACTGGGTTCCTTCGGCTGATCCGTCGATCGAGATTCAGTTCACCCCTGCTCGCGTTATTATGCAGGACTTCACCGGCGTCGCCTGTGTTGTTGACCTGGCTACCATGCGTGAGGCTGTTAAGACTCTCGGCGGCGACCCGGATCAGGTTAACCCGCTGAACCCGGCAGAGATGGTCATCGACCACTCGGTCATCATCGAGGCCTTCGGTAGCGAAGACGCTCTGGCTAAGAACGTCGAGATTGAGTACCAGCGCAATGATGAGCGCTACAAGTTCCTCCGTTGGGGTACTGGCGCATTCTCCAACTTCCGCGTTGTTCCTCCGGGAACCGGTATTGTCCACCAGGTCAACATCGAGTACCTGGCTCGCGTTGTCTTCGAGAACAACGGCCTGGCATACCCGGACACCTGTGTTGGTACTGACTCCCACACGACCATGCAGAACGGCCTGGGCATCCTGGGCTGGGGTGTCGGTGGTATTGAGGCTGAGGCCGCAATGCTTGGCCAGCCAATCTCCATGCTCATTCCGCGCGTCGTTGGCTTCAAGCTGACTGGCGACATTCAGCCGGGTGTTACCGCAACCGACGTTGTGCTCACCGTCACCGATATGCTGCGCCAGCACGGCGTCGTCGGCAAGTTCGTAGAGTTCTACGGCGCTGGCGTCTCCAAGCTGCCGCTGGCCAACCGTGCGACCATCGGTAACATGTCGCCAGAGTTCGGTTCCACCGCCGCAATCTTCCCGATCGACGATGAGACCGTCAAGTACCTGGCCCTGACTGGCCGTGACAAGGAGACCCTGGAGCGCGTCGAGGCTTACGCCAAGGCTCAGGGCATGTGGTTGGACGAGAACACTCCGGAGGCTGAGTACTCCGAGTACCTCGAGCTGGACCTGTCCACCGTCGTTCCGTCCATCGCTGGCCCGAAGCGCCCGCAGGACCGCATCGAGTTGGCTTCCGCCAAGGAGCAGTTCCGCAAGGACCTGCACAACTACTCCGACGGCGAGATTAAGGGCGCTGTCAAGGCTTCCGCACCGACCTCCGAGCTGGCCGCAGACTACAACGAGTCCCGCGAGGGCCACGGCGAGTCCGCCGCTAACGGCGCTGAAGGTCGCCCGAGCTCCCCGATTACCGTCACTTCCCCGAAGGGCGGCGAGTACACGCTCGACCACGGTATGGTCGCTATCGCTTCCATCACCTCTTGTACCAACACCTCCAACCCGTCGGTCATGATTGGTGCTGGTCTGTTGGCACGCAAGGCAGTCGAGAAGGGTCTGCAGGCTAAGCCGTGGGTCAAGACCATTTGTGCTCCGGGCTCCCAGGTTGTTAACGGCTACTTCAAGCGTGCTGACCTGTGGAAGGACCTCGAGGCTCTGGGCTTCTACCTGTCCGGCTTCGGTTGTGCAACCTGTATCGGTAACTCCGGTCCGCTGCCGGCTGAGATTTCCTCCGCCATCAACGAGGCCGACCTGGCTGCTACCGCGGTTCTGTCCGGTAACCGTAACTTCGAAGGCCGCATCTCCCCTGACGTGAAGATGAACTACCTGGCCTCCCCGATCCTGGTTATCGCCTACTCGATCGCCGGTACCATGGACTTCGACTTTGAAACCGACGCCCTGGGTCAGGACGCAGAGGGCAACGACGTCTTCCTGCGCGACATTTGGCCGTCCACCGAAGAGATCGAAGCAACCATCGAGGCCTCCATCTCTTCCGAGCTGTACGACGAGGACTACAAGGATGTCTTCGCTGGTGACGAGCGCTGGCAGAACCTGCCGACCCCGGAGGGCAAGACCTTCGCTTGGGACGACAAGTCCTCCTACATCCGCAAGGCACCGTACTTCGACGAGATGGAAATGGAGCCGGCACCGGTTTCCGACATCAAGGGCGCTCGCGTCCTTGCTGCCCTGGGTGACTCGGTGACCACCGACCACATCTCCCCGGCTTCCTCCATTAAGCCGGGCACCCCGGCTGCTCAGTACCTCGACTCCATGGGCGTTGAGCGCAAGGACTACAACTCCCTGGGTTCCCGTCGTGGTAACCACGAGGTCATGGTGCGCGGCACCTTCGCTAACATCCGCCTGCAGAACCAGCTGCTTGACGGTGTTACCGGTGGCTACACCCGCGACTTCACCCAGGAGGGTGGCCCGCAGGCCTTCATCTACGACGCTGCCATGAACTACAAGGAGGCTGGCACTCCGCTGGTCGTCGTTGGTGGTAAGGAATACGGCACCGGTTCCTCCCGTGACTGGGCAGCTAAGGGCACCCTGCTGCTGGGCGTCAAGGCTGTTATCGCTGAGTCCTTCGAGCGTATCCACCGCTCGAACCTCATCGGCATGGGCGTTGTTCCGCTGCAGTTCCCGGAGGGTGAGTCCTGGAAGTCCCTGGGCATCGATGGCACTGAGACCTTCGACATCGCTGGTCTGGAGGAGCTGAACAACGGCTCCATCCCGAAGACCGTCAAGGTTACGGTTACCAAGGAAAACGGCGAGTCCTTCGACTTCGACGCTGTGGTCCGCATCGATACCCCTGGTGAGGCTGACTACTACCGCCACGGCGGTATTCTGCAGTACGTCCTGCGCAACATGATCAAGGGCAACTAGTTTCCCTTTGACTCGTGCGCGCTAGGGCTTGTTACAAGCAGCGCTTCTAGAGGCCGGTAGGTAGCGCTAGCCCGCGGATTCATACCCCACGGGCTAGCGCCCTGCCGGCCTCGGGTTTCTCTACCCCAACCAAAATGAGGCTTGGGAAGTATAGGAATGGCGCTGCCACGTCATGCAGTGAAACATGTCCCTGGGCGTCGCCGGCAAGAAAAGAGTTTCCTTATGCCAAAAGTGAGTAACCAGGATTTAGCTCAACGGCGGCACGAAATTCTCGACGGCGCTCGGCAGTGCTTTGCAGAATTCGGCTACGACGGCGCAACGGTCTCTCGTCTGGAGTCCGCTACCGGTAAGTCTCGCGGTGCTATTTTCCATCACTTCGGATCCAAAGAAGGTCTGTTCTTAGCATTGGCCGAAGAAGATGCCGCAAATATGGCGGAAGTCGCGGAGGCTTCCGGCTTAGTGGAAGTAATGCGTGATATCGTGGCGAACCCAGACAAGCATGGCTGGCTGGGAACTCGCCTTGAGATTGCCCGTCGCCTTCGCAGCGATCCGGAGTTTAAGGGCCAATGGTTGGGCCATCAGGATCAATTGGATGACGCTGTTGCCCACCGATTGACCCAGACATCCTCATCCGGCTCCCTACGGTCGGATTATTCGGTTCGCACGATGCAGCTTTTTCTCGAGCTGATGCTCGATGGCATCATCGTTCGTCTGGCATCTGGTCGCACTGTCGACGAATTGGATTCCGTGCTTGATTTAGTTGAAGACAGCTTACGGCGCAAGGACTAGCCACTCAGGCTAGGCCTGATAGCGTTACGTACCACCCGCTCCCCTAATACGGGAGCGGGTTTCGGCTTTCTGCCGTGCATTTACCCCGTTTGACCGGTGACAATGCATAGATTTCACCCAATATGGACTAAGCTGTCTATTTATGAGTGTGGGTAAGTTTTTGTTGGTGGCGCTCCGCCCCGCAGATGGTGCGGGGCAAGCCGAGTACCAGGACTTTCTGGATTCCACCGGGCTTGAGCCCAGCCAGTTGGATCTGTTTACCATCGACGCTGTCGGCGCTAAGTTGCCCGACCTGACCTCCTATGACGGCGTATTCGTCGGAGGCAGCCCATTTAACATCACCGACCTTGAGCATTCGGGGCTGCAGAAGTATTCGCACGATGTGCTTTACGACGTACTTAGGAGTCCTGTCCCCGCACTGCTTATCTGCTACGGCGCTAGCTACACGGCCTTTACTTCGGGCGGTTTGGTTAACCTGCGTCACGGCGAAGTAGCGGGTTCTACCCGGGTAGAGCTCACCGAAGCTGCCACTCAGGATCCAATAGCTTCGGTGTTGCCTCCGGTTTTTTATGCGTTGACTGGCCACAAGGAATCCGTTGCGGAACTTCCAAATCACGCGACTTTGCTTGCCACAGGTCCAACCTGTCCGGTGCAGATGTACTCGATCGGACCGAATAACTGGGTTACCCAATTTCATCCGGAGATGAATGCTAACGGACTGCTCCGCAGAATGTCTTTCTACACCGACGTCGGTTACTTTGACCCGTTGGAAGTCGACGCGATTCGACTAAAGGTATCTGATGTGGACCTCCAGGCCGTCTCGTCAATCATCCCCCGATTTATGCACGTATGTACGCATGCAGCCAATCCGAGCCTGCTAGTGGTGCAGTAGTCTCCGTCCCCCCTCTAGCTCCCTTTTTCACGAAATCTGTTCCCGCAAATGTCTACCTCCGCCAAGCCCTTCCTCTTGCTTTCCACACGCGGCGAAGATGCCGCAGCTCACGCTGAACATCTCTCATTTGCCAGGAGGTGTGCATTGGCGCCGGCAAAGTTGCATCAAATTCGCCTGGAACAGTCTCGTCCGGGGAATCTGAATCTAGATAACTACTCGGGCGTAATCGTTGGCGGAGGACCCTTTAACGCCTCTGATGACGATAAGAGCTATCTACAGAAGGAAGTCGAGACCTGGTTCGAGGATTTGTTGGCAGAAGTGCTCGAACGAGACTTCCCCTTCTTCGGAGCTTGTTATGGCGTCGGCCTGCTCGGTACTGCTGGCCATGGCCGTGTCTCCCGCAAGCACGGGGAGCAGGCAGCTGTAATCGAAGTAGCTGCAACTCCAGATGGCGAATCAGATCCAATTCTTGATGGTTTACCGGCCCACTTTCACGCCATCGTCGGCCACAAGGAGGCCATCGAAGAACTGCCTGGCGACGCTACGTTGTTGGCAACTGGTAAGGACTGCCCCGTACAGATGTTTCGGTTGGGCCGCAATGCATATGCGACGCAGTTTCACCCGGAATTAGATGCCAACACATTTGCCCAGCGTCTCCAGATTTACGCAAATGAGGGCTACTATTTACCAGGAACAGATCTTAAAGCGGTGTCGGCCGCGCGACAGTTGGATGTTGCTCGAAGTGGGCGTATTCTTCAGAATTTCGCTCGGCTCCATACCGCATGTAGAGACTAATTAGTTTTATCTAGTGGCAATAAGCAAAAGGAATGTGATTGTCGCATGGAGAGGTGGAATCCCGATTCGGCACTTGCCGGACAGTCACCATCAATTGAAATGTCTGTGCTGCGATCCGGCGCGATTATTATTGCCGTCACCGGCTTTTTGTGGCAGGTTGAATCGGCTGTTCGTTCTGTCCCCTTTGAAAACTTTCTGAGCCACTGGTTCCCTTTTGCATCACTGCTCATATTCATTCTCAGCGATATGTTGTTGATTTGGGCTGTGATTAATAATACGCGGCGAGGCCTTATTACCGCACTGCGTGTGCCGATGTACATCATGTTGGTTTTCCTGATGTTGGTTTCAACCTATTGGGATCTCCCTCATAACCTCGTTGGAAATGCGCTCTGGTATAGCCCATTTTCAGGTTTAGCCCTCGCTGCATTTGCTCTGACAGTGCCACTCCACATCAGTTTGTCCGTGATGGTATTTGTTCCCGGACTTATTGCGGTCATTAATTCGTGGTTGCTGGGACACACTTTTTGGCTCGACATGTTGTCGGATGTTGGTTTCAATCTCATCAACACTTTTCCATTTGTGATTATTGCAGGCTCTGCACAACCCGTCGCAAGGCTTATTGACTTCACCTACGAGAACTCTCGGAAGGTCAATGAGAGAGCGGAGCGTATGCGTGTCCGCGGCGAGGCGATGAGCAGCTTCAACGCCTATGTCCATGACTATGTATTGGCCGCACTGTCTGCAATCGGTAAGGGCTCTAAGATTGACTTCTCGCTAGACGAGCAGACTGGGCTGTTTTTCTCGCCTCGGCAAACAGTAAGCGGTAGAGCTTTTGCTGAGGCTGTACGGGCGCAATTGATGTCGGTGAGCCCCGACATTTCGGTAACGCTAGACACCAGCGAAGAAGGCGGTCCAGTTCGGCTGCCAGGAGAAGTTGCTAACACGTTCCTATTAGCCGCAACCGAGGTGGCAAATAATGCCAAGCGTCACGCAGGTGCCGCAGCGGAAAAGAAATGCCACATTCGTGTTGCCTCGGGAGAGGTGTCCATTGATTTTCGTGACGATGGCACCGGGTTCGACCCCGAGGGAATTGACCCGCATCGTGCAGGTATCCGGTTGAGCGTTAAAGGGCGAATGGAGGCCCTTCGCGGTGGAGATGCTCTCGTTAATTCAAAGCCTGGGAAAGGTACTCAGGTTATTCTCAAATGGCACGGTAATACCTCTCCTGTGGAAGAGGAAGATGTAGTCGATTCCTCCGCTCACACGACATCGCTGTATGACCTCATGGGAATGTCAATTGTTTTTTCCTGGCAGTTCTACGGCGCGATCGTCGGCGTGTTGTTCATGGTTCTAGTCAGTAATGGACAATTATTTACCGCGGCCGGGCAAATCAGTCTGGCATTAGCGATCGGCCTTCTCGGGCTGATTATGTATGGCCGCCATTCACAATTGCCGTTAGCCCGTGCAATCGTAACTGGTGTCGCGATCGTTGTATTAGCTGTGGTGGGGCTCTACCAGCCCATTCCAAATAATTTGGAATGGTCGTATTTCTGGCACTTTAGCTTAATTTCTTTTGCATCTGCATTGCTCTCCATCCGCGGCCGCCCCTGGGTTGCGCTGAATTCAGTGCTCGGTGGCGCGATCATGGTGGAGCTTCTCAAGTTCTTCCCCTTTGCCCCCTCGGATACGACCCACATCAGTATCTCTGGAGTTGACCTGTTAGTTCGCTCCGTGATGTTGGTCGCGGGAATTTTGACGTCCATCATGGTCCGCTTTTTTATGCGCACCGTTCCGCAGTCTATTCAGGATTATAATCGTGCGCTGTACGCTGCCGGGGCCGCCAAAGAGTACGAAATTAGCAGCCAGAGTAACTACGAATGGCTGCAGCGCCGGGTCGGCCCCATTTTTAGCGCCGCTGCAGTTTTGGAAGAACCGACCCCGCGACTGCAGTTGCGTGCGCGGCTTACAGAGCAGCTTCTCCGAGACGTCCTACGTTCGCCGCATCTAAATGTTGGGTCCCTTCACCAAGCTGTTTGGGACGCCCGCGCAAGAGGTGTTCATGTCCGGCTCCTCGATGACCGCAATCACACGCAGGCCGTTTCCGATAGCACCGATGTGCGCCGTATTCCGCTTGTCGACGACGATTCCGCGGTGGCCAAGTTGATGCCGAACTTCCTCGAAGCAATCGATAACGCCGAAGAAGGATCGGTAACAATTCGCCTATTGCCCCCGGGCAGACGTGCATTTGCATCTATTTCTGATGACAATGGAGTGCAAAGGTTTGATGAAGCCGGTGAGAGGATAGTGATGTCACGTGACTAGGGAGAATATTGCGGGAATGAGCAATGCTTCCATCGACGTCTCGGCTGCAATTGACTCCGACAACATCGGAGATTACAGCGTGCAGTCGGATCGTTTGCTTCGCGTTGCTGCGATTGATGATCATGCCTTGACTCTGCAGGGGCTCGAAACCCTGCTTTCTGCAGAGCCAGACTTTGAGCTCGTCGGCTGTTATCAAACTGTGCCGGAGCTACTGGCCGATGTGGGCACCGATGACCGCCTGGATGTGGTCGTGCTGGATCTACGGCTGGCGGATAATTCAGATCCAGCGCAGAACGTTCTGTCGCTGGAATTGGTTACCGATCACGTGCTCATCCTCTCGTCAGCTGAAAGCCCATACCTTGTCCGAAAGGCAGTGCGTACCGGAGTGATGGGGGTTGTGCAAAAATCGGAAACCCCGGAGACAATCGTGTCTGCAGTACGGCTGGCGGCACTTGGCAAGGGTGCGCTGACTACAGAATGGGCATCGGTAGTTGACTCTGATCCCCTGCTCGACTCTGTCGATTTGTCAGAACGCCAGCGTGAGGTACTGGAGCTTTACGCCTCCGGTGAGTCGACGAAGCGAGTCGCGTCGATGACAGGGCTGACACCGAACACCGTGTTGGACTACTTGGGTCGTATTCGAGCCAAGTATGCGGCAGCTGGCCGGGCCGAGAACAGCCTTAACAAGTCGGAGATGTATAGGCTCGCTCAGCAGGACGGTTACCTGCCAGGGCCAATGGATCCGTCTTAAGCCAGCTCGACGATTTCCATGTAGTCGTCGCTCCAGAGGTCTTCGGTGCCGTCGGGAAGCACGATGACGCGCTCGGGCTCTAGCGCCTTGACCGCACCTGGATCGTGGGTAACCAGAACGACGGCCCCGGTGTAAGTGCGAAGTGCATCGAGAACCTGTTCGCGGGACTGCGGGTCGAGGTTGTTAGTGGGCTCGTCGAGAAGCAGGACGTTTGCGCGGGAGCTAACCAGCGTCGCCAGCGCCAGACGCGTCTTCTCACCACCGGAGAGGGTTCCCGCTGGCTGCTGCAGCTTGTCGCCGGAGAACATAAAGGCACCGAGCAGGCTCCGCAGCTCCGGCTCGTTGACGTCAGGGCAGGCGTAGACGGTGTTTTCCCAGACAGTCTTGTCCGGATCAATCGTGTCGTGCTCCTGGGCGAAGTAGCCGATGCGCAGGCCGTGGCCGGAGACAATGCCGCCTTCGCCATCGGTGCGCTCCACACCGGCGAGTAGCTTCAGCAGCGTCGTCTTACCAGCACCATTGAAGCCGAGGACAACCACGCGGGAACCCTTGTCAATCGCAAGATCAACACCGGCGAAGACCTCCAACGAGCCATACATCTTGGTCAGTCCCGTGGCGTTGAGCGGAGTCTTGCCACAGGGCGCCGGCTCGGGGAAGGAAATGTGGGCGACCTTATCCTCGACGCGGACTTCGTCGAGACTGTCCATCATGCGCTCAGCACGAGCCACCATCTGCTTGGCCGCACGGGCCTTCGTCGCCTTCGCGCCTAGCTTCTCGGCCTGCTTGCGCAGTGCGCTGGCTTTCTTCTCCGCGTTAGCGAACTCACGGCGACGTCGAGCCTCATCGGTCGCGCGTGCCGACAGGTAGTTCTTCCAGCCCATGTTGTACACATCAGCTTCGGCGCGCACCGCATCGAGGAACCAGACTTTGTTACACACGGCCTCGAGCAGCTCGACATCGTGCGAAATCATAATCAAGCCGCCCTCATGCTTACTGAGGAATTCGCGCAGCCAGGTAATCGAATCCGCATCGAGGTGGTTCGTCGGTTCGTCGAGAAGCAGCGTCGTGGCGGACTTGCCCGAGCCTTCGGTAGCGGCGAAGAGAATCTGCGCAAGCTCGACGCGGCGGCGCTGACCACCCGAAAGCGTCTTCAGCGGCTGGTCGAGTACGCGCTCCGGCAACCCCAGCGCGTCGCAAATGCGGGCTGCCTCGGCGTTCGCCTCGTAGCCGCCGAGGTCGTGGTAGCGCTCCTCGAGACGCGAAAACTTCCGAATCGCCGCATCGCGTTTCGTGTCAGTGGTCGCGGTCTCCATGATCTCCTGTTGGCGATCCATGCTGCGGCGGATTTGGTCAAGACCTCGCGCCGACAGCACACGGTCGCGGGCGGAGATGTCGATGTTGCCCTCGCGCGAGTCCTGTGGCAGGTAACCAATCGAGCCAGAGCGCACTACTGAACCGCCATAGGGTTCAGTTTCACCGGAGAGAATACGCATAGTCGTCGTTTTGCCAGCACCATTTCGCCCGACGAGTCCAATCCGGTCTCCCGGCTGGACGCGCAGCTGCTCACCCGGAGCAGTGAGCAGGGTACGGGCGCCGACTCGGACTTCAAGGTCATGGGTCACAATCACGAACGAGTAGCCTACCAGTTATGACTTCATTTCCCGTGACCGCCTCCGTCGTCGGCCTCGGGCCCGCCGGAAGAATCGCCGCCCACCGTGCATCCGCTCGCGGCTGGGATGTCACCGCTTATGACCCAGCCGGTGGCACACTGCCCTCGACGATTGGTCTCTGGTGCGACCAACTCCCCGACTGGTTGCCCAGCGACTTCCTCGCCGCCACTTTTCAACCCAGCGTCATTCTTGCCGACGGCACCGAACGTCAGCTTGCCCGCAACTACGGCGTTGTTAACAAGGACTGCCTGCAAGAACTTGGCGGTTTCCACATCGAACGCCGCGCACTCACCGATTCCGAAACCACGGGTACTGACATCACAATTGTCACCACCGGGCGCACGCACGCCGCAGTCGGGCGAGGTGGGCAGGTACGGCAGCTCGCCATCGGGCACATCTTTTCGCTTGACGACGTCCCCAGCGCCCACCGCCGCGCAGTCCTCATGGACTTCACTCCGGCCGAACCGGTTGCCCCAGCGACAGAGCCGGCTAGTTTCTCCTATCGCATTCTCTTGGATGACAGGACCTTCCTCATTGAAGAGACTATCCTCGCTACTCCGACTCCTATGGTTGACGGGTATCGTGGCGAAGCCGGTGCGCCAGTCGGCAGCGGCGGTGAGGCCGATGACTCCGTACTTCTAGCGCTGTTGCGTAGACGCCAAAGTGTACGGTTGAAGTCCCTGGGGCTTTCGGAAGATCTGGCCATCGACGAAGAAGTCGTGTCCTTTCCCCTACTGGCAAACCTTCCCTCTCGCCGCGGTGACGTGACGCACAGTGGACCATCCATGGGCACTCTCTTCGGCTTTGCTGGTGGTTGGATGCATCCTGCCACTGGTTACTCGGTGGGTTCGGTTATCGAAGATGTCGACCGCTTCTTGGCCGATATGGAAAAGAAGGGAAGCCGGACGCTGGGGACGTCGTTAAGCATGCGATTGCAGCGATGGCTACGCGAACGTGGGCTCGCGGCGTTGCTGGGGTTCGATGCACGACAGACGGGTGCGTTTTTCCGGGCGTTCTTTTCGTTGCCGGAGAAGGACGTTTTTGCCTATTTGATAGGGACATCCCCACTGACGACGCTTCGCGCTATGGCGAAAGTGGCCGTGCCTTTGCTGAAAATGAGTCCGCGTACGTGCGGAAAGCTCATCGCTGGGTTTGTGCGGGGACCTGGGAGATGGAGAACTCGTTGACCGGGAGCATATACATCAGCCGATTTGTGGGGTGATACCAACAATTAAAGCGGTGTGGTTTTTGCATTCACCGGAGTACAAACGCTTATGATAAATGAATGACTTCGACGCAATCTGAGGAGACTTCCTCACAAAACCATAAGCTTCAGCGCAGGCTGAGAGCTCGCCACCTGAACATGATTGCCATTGGTGGTGCCATTGGTACGGGCCTGTTTGTTGCCTCCGGTGCGACCATTTCGCAGGCCGGTCCAGGCGGTGCGCTTATCGCTTACGCTCTTATCGGCATCATGGTGTGGCTGGTTATGCAGTCTCTCGGCGAGATGGCCGCTTACCTGCCGGTGCCCGGTTCCTTCCAGGAGTACGGTCGCCGATACGTCTCAGAATCCTTCGGCTTTGCCATGGGCTGGAACTACTGGTTTAACTGGGCGATTACTGTGGCCGCAGAGCTCGTCGCTGCTGCGCTGGTGATGCGCTATTGGTTCCCGGATGTGCCTTCAATCATCTGGTCCGCGCTCTTCCTCGCGATTCTATTCGGGCTGAATGCCCTGTCCGCACGTGCATTCGGCGAGGGTGAGTTTTGGTTTGCGACCATCAAGGTCATTACCGTCATCGTCTTCCTCGTTCTTGGTGTCGGCATGATTTTCGGCATCTTGGGTGGGGCCTCCCCCGGCTTCGAAAACTGGACCACGGGCGACGCCCCATTCGTCAATGGCGGAATGGGACTGCTGGCCGTTTTCGTCGTAGCTGGCTATTCCTTCCAGGGCACCGAGATGGTTGGTGTAGCAGCAGGTGAGGCTGAAGATCCTGAGCGCACGATTCCCCGCGCGATTCGCACTATCTTCTGGCGTATCTTGCTGTTCTACATCGGTGCCATCGCTGTTATTGGTTTCCTTATTGCGTACACGGACCCGAATCTTCTGAATGCCGCCGAGGACAATATTTCCATTTCACCGTTCACCCTGGTCTTTGAACGCGCAGGTATCGCGATTGCCGCTGGCCTGATGAACGCTGTCATTCTGACTTCGGTGTTGTCCGCGGGTAACTCCGGTATGTATGTGTCCACTCGTATGCTGTTTTCCCTGGCCCGTCAGGGACACGCTCCGCGTTACTTTGGCAAGCTTTCTGGGCATGGCGTTCCGCTGCGCGCTCTGATTGCCACCGCTGTCATCGGTATGGCTGGCTTCATTACCTCATTGGTAGGCGATGGTGTGGCGTACACCTTCTTGCTGACGCTGTCTGCGCTCGCGGGCTTTATCACCTGGTTTGGTATCTCTTTCAGCCACTACCGCTTCCGCAAGTGTCTGAAAGCCCAAAATATCCCGTTGGATTCGCTTCCCTACAAGGCGAACTTTTTCCCCGCCGGTGCTGTGCTGGCACTGATTATGTGCTTCTTTGTGGTGGCAGGACAGGCACTTGATCCGATCCGTACTGGCGAAAATATCTTTGCTATCCTCACTCCGTACCTGGGTATTCCGGTATTCGTCCTGCTGTGGTTCATCCATAAGAAGGTCACGGGCTCCAAGCTCGTTGACCCGGCCACCGCAGACATGAGTCGCGAATAGCTGCGAAGAGCTGTGAATAGATGCGAGTAGCTATGCATCTCGCATCTAACTCTCACAACTTGGATTAGCAGTCGAAGACAATAGCGACCCCGCTTGGCACTTTTCAGCGCCAGGTGGGGTCGTTTTTAGCTCCGAGTCGGACAGCTCGAAAAAATTGCGGGGATGCTCGTGTGAATACGGGCTGCAGATGTGAAACTGTGCAATTTTATGACGCTTTCAGGCCATTTTTTGAGCCATTTTTGACATAAATGCAGTCAGTAACTCGCATCGCCCTACCGATCCCGGCCATAAACGCAGTCAGCAACTCAAAAACAAACGAAAAAGTGCCTAGCTGAACGAGCCAGGAGCTCGTCGCCAAGCACTTTTAACGTAGCGGTTCCCTAATCACCGCTGTCACTGATCATCTAGACCGAGAAGCCGAGAGCGCGCATCTGCTCGCGGCCGTCCTCAGTGATCATGTGTGGGCCCCATGCCGGGGACCAGACCCAGTTGAGGCGGAAGTCGCGGATACCCTCGACCTTCATAACCTCGGAGGCAGTCTGGTCGGTGAGCATATCGGTCAGCGGGCAGGCCGGGGACGTGAGTGTCATGAAGATAGCGGCAATGTCGCCTTCTTCAATCCAGATGTCATATACCAGGCCCAGGTCCACGACGTTGACTCCGAGTTCCGGATCAACAACCTCGTACATTGCCTCTTCAACCTGGATGGCCAGCTTGTTATCGGCTTCGGTCTGCTCCGGTGCCGGCGGGACGGTGATGGACTCGTACGCATCCCCCTCATCAATGGGAGCACCAGTAGTCATGGTGTCCTCGTCGACAGCATCAGGCTGTGCGGGCGAGGTGGCGTCATTAGCGATTGGTTCAGTCATGGCGATGGCCTTCCTCGTCATTGGTAACGGTTACAGTCGCGGTACCAACGCCGTTGCCTTCAGCAGCGTTGGCCAGGGCCTCAGCGGTTGCGGCCTGGAAAGCTTTCCATCCGAGAAGTGCGCACTTCACGCGGGCGGGGTACTTAGAAACTCCAGCGAAGGCAATCCCATCGCCGATAATGTCCTCATCGCCCTCAATCTTGCCTCGGGAGGTGACCATCTTCTCGAACTCGGCAAGCTTGGCCATGGCCTCGTCGACAGTCTTGCCGACAATCTCCTCAGCCATAACTGAGGTAGAGGCTTGCGAGATAGAACAGCCCACGGCGTCATAGGAGACGTCATTGACGACGGTGAGGTCGTCGTTCAGAGTGACGCGAAGCGTGAGTTCATCGCCACACGACGGGTTGACGTGATGCACTTCCGTATTGAAAGGCTCCCGCAAACCCGCATGCTGCGGATGCTTGTAGTGATCCAGGATAACTTCCTGGTACATCTGCTCGAGCTTCATGTCCTTCTCCTTTCTTAAAATTACGGGGTGACACCGAAGAACTTCTGTGCATGGCGCACTGCGTCGGCAAGCGCCTGAACGTCCTCTTCCGTGTTGTAGATGTAGAAGGATGCCCGGGCGGTCGACTGGGCGTTGAGGATTTGGTGAATTGGCCACGCGCAATGGTGACCGACGCGGATGCACACGCCCTGGTCGTCTAAAACCTGGCCAAGATCGTGCGGGTGAATGCCCTCGACCTTGAAGGAGACTGCAGAGCCACGCTGTTCTGGAGTAGTCGGACCGATGATGGTCACGCCATCAATTTCCTGCAGCTTCTCCAGTGCGAGCGCGGTCAGGTGGTGCTCATGAGCAGCTACCTTATCCATACCGATGGCATCCAGGTACTTCACCGCAGCACCCAGGCCGACGACCTGGGAGGTCATCATGGTACCCGCCTCGAAGCGCTGCGGAGGCGCCGCGAAGGTGGTCTTCTCCATGGTGACGACCTCAATCATCGAGCCACCAGTGAGGAACGGCGGCAGTGCCTCGAGCAGTTCCCGGCGACCGTAGAGCGCGCCGACCCCGTTGGGGCCGAGCATCTTGTGGCCGGAGAACGCCAGGAAGTCCACATCGAGCTCCTTGACGTCGACAGGCATATGCGGCACCGACTGGCAGGCATCGAGGACTACCAGCGCTCCGACCTCGCGAGCACGGCGCACCATTTCCTTCACATCGGTTACTGCACCGGTGACGTTTGACTGATGGGTAAAGGCCACAACTTTGGTCTTCTCGCTGAGCTCCAGCGAGTCCACGTCAATGCGGCCGTCCTCAGTCACGCCATACCAACGAAGTGTCGCACCGGTGCGGCGAGCCAGCTCCTGCCACGGCACCAAGTTCGCGTGATGCTCCAGCTCGGTGACGACAATCTCGTCACCTTCGCCGACCTGGTACTGACCTGCGCGGTCGTCGCCAAGCACGAATGCCACTGTGTTCAACGCTTCGGTGGCGTTCTTGGTGAAGACCAGCTCGTCATAGTCGGCGCCGATGAAGCCAGCGATGGCTTCGCGGGCATCTTCGTAGGCGTCCGTGGCCTCCTCAGCGATCTCGTAAGCGCCGCGGTGCACCGGTGCATTGTGGTGGGTTAGGAACTCCACCTCAGCATCGATGACTTGCTTGGGGCGCTGCGAGGTCGCTCCGGAGTCCAGGTAGACCAGCCGCTTTCCGTCACGGACAGTGCGCGACAGAATCGGAAAGTCCTCGCGGAGTGATGGGGTGAGTAGTTCGGCGTTAGGCATTGATGTACTTCTCGTAGCCGTGCTCTTCCAGCTCGTCTGCAAGCTCCGGGCCACCGGAGGTGATGAAGCGACCATCGTGGAAGACGTGGACGAAGTCCGGCTTCACGTAGTTCAGGATGCGCTGGTAGTGAGTAATGATCAGAATGCCGCCGTCGTTTTCGTCCTGGTAGCGGTTAATGCCGTCAGAGACAACGCGCAGAGCGTCGACGTCCAGGCCGGAGTCGGTCTCGTCCAGGATGGCGAACTTCGGCTTCAGCAGGTCGAGCTGCAGAATCTCGTGACGCTTCTTCTCGCCACCGGAGAAGCCCTCGTTGACGGAGCGCTCGGAGAACGACGAATCGATCTCCAGGTCAGCCATTGCCTCACGGACCTCCTTGACCCAGTGACGCAGCTTCGGTGCCTCGCCACGGACAGCGGTCGCTGCAGAGCGCAGGAAGTTGGACATGGACACGCCGGTGACCTCGACCGGGTACTGCATTGCCAGGAAGAGGCCAGCGCGAGCACGCTCGTCGACGCTCATCTCCAGCACGTTTTCGCCGTCGAGGAGAATCTCGCCCTCGGTGACTTCGTAACGCGGGTGACCTGCGATGGTGTAGCTCAGGGTGGACTTACCAGAGCCGTTCGGCCCCATCACAGCGTGGGTTTCGCCGGATTTAATCGTCAGGTTGACGCCCTTCAAAATCTCCTTGGGCTCGGCGGACTCGTCGGTCGGCAGCACCTGCGCGTGGAGGTTACGGATTTCCAAAGTGCTCATAGTGAAATCTTTTCCTTTAATCGGTGTAAGTGGCCTGTCCCCCGGCACTTCCGGGGTGACAGGACGGAAAGGGTGAGAAAGAAGATAAGCGGTTAGAAGCCAGCGGTGTTGAGCTCTTCGTCAACGAGCTTTTCAAGCTTCTCGCGAACGGACTCGACCGGAATCAGGTTGATGACCTCGCTGAAGAAGCCGCGAACCACCAGACGGCGAGCGGCCAGCTCCGGAATACCACGCGAGAGCAGGTAGAAGAGCTGTTCCTCGTCGAAGCGGCCAACGGTGGCAGCGTGACCAGCACCGGCAATCTCACCGGTTTCAATCTCCAGGTTCGGAACTGCGTCGGCACGCGCGCCCTCGGTGAGCAGCAGGTTGCGGTTGAGCTCGTAGGTGTCGGTGCCAGTAGCTTCTGCACGAATGAGCACGTCTCCCACCCACGCGGTGCGGGCCTCACGATGAGCGACATTCGGCTCGCCCTGCAGCGCGCCCTTGTACATCACGTTGGAGCGGCAGTTCGGCACAGCGTGGTCGACCAGCATGCGGTTTTCAAAGTACTGACCGGCATCGGCGAAGTACACGCCCAGCAGATCGACGTCGCCGCCGGGTGCCGTGAAAGCAACGCGCGGAACGATACGGACAACCTCGCCGCCAAACGTTGCGACAGTGTGGCGCAGCGTAGCATCCCGGCCGACACGAACGTGGTGCGCAGAGCCATGAACGGCATCTTCGTTCCAGTTCACCATGGTCACGACACCCAGCTTGGCGCCGTCGCCGATTACGAACTCGATGTTGTCCGCGAACGTGCCACTGCCTCGGTAGTTAATGACGCAGACGGCCTCGGCGTGAGACTGCACGTCAATGACAATGTGGCCGTAGGACACCTTGTCCTCGCCCGGACCATCGATGTCGATGACGACAGGCTCCTTGGACACCGAGTTCTTCGCGAAGGTCACGATGTGCGCATCGTCGAAGTTGGAGTACGCCTGTGCTGCCACGCGGTCCGTTGGGGCGCCGGCGCGACCAAGGCGCTCGTCGTCACGCTTAACGACGTCCACAGCGACGCCATCCTGACCAGCAGTCTCGACCGAAATTGAGGCTGCAACCGGCTCTGCTGCGGTGCCGTTGTGGAGACCGCGGAGCTTACGCAGCGGCGTGAACTTCCACTCTTCATCCTTGCCATGCGGCACGGCGAAGTCCTCCACGTTGAAGGATGAGAAAACGTCGCCCTTGTTCGCCAGCACGCGACGGCTATGAGCAGCCTGGTTTTCGTTGTTAATCGTCGTAGTCATTGGTATTAACCGACCGAACCTTCCATCTGCAGTTCAATGAGGCGGTTGAGCTCGAGGGCGTATTCCATCGGGAGCTCCTTGGCGATGGGCTCGACAAAGCCGCGCACGACCATGGCCATTGCATCTTCTTCTTCGATGCCGCGACTCATCAGGTAGAAAAGCTGATCGTCAGAGACCTTGGAAACCGTTGCCTCGTGGCCGAGGGTGACGTCGTCCTCGCGGACATCCACGTATGGGTACGTGTCCGAACGTGAAATCGTGTCCACCAGGAGTGCGTCACACTCGACGTTGGAGTGCGAGTGCTTGGCACCCTTGTTGACCTGCACCAGACCGCGGTAGGCAGCGCGGCCACCGTTGCGGGCCACGGACTTGGACACGATGTTGGAGCTCGTGTGCGGAGCCATGTGCACCATCTTGGCGCCGGTGTCCTGGAACTGGCCCTCGCCAGCCATAGCCACGGACAGCACCTCGCCCTTGGCATGCGGACCGGTCATCCACACTGCCGGGTACTTCATGGTGACCTTGGAACCGATGTTGCCGTCAATCCACTCCATGGTTGCGCCCTCTTCGCACTTGGTGCGCTTGGTAACCAGGTTGTAGACGTTGTTCGACCAGTTCTGGATCGTGGTGTAGCGGCAGCGGCCACCCTTCTTCACGATGATCTCCACAACAGCCGAGTGCAGCGAGTCGGACTTGTAAATCGGAGCGGTACAGCCCTCGACGTAGTGCACGTAGGCATCTTCGTCGACAATAATGAGCGTGCGCTCGAACTGTCCCATGTTTTCCGTGTTGATACGGAAGTATGCCTGCAGCGGGATGTCCACGTGGACGCCCTTCGGCACGTAAATGAAGGAGCCGCCGGACCAGACTGCGGTGTTAAGAGCGGAGAACTTGTTGTCACCGGACGGAATGACGGTGCCGAAGTACTCCTTAAACAGCTCCGGGTGCTCCTTGAGAGCGGTGTCGGTGTCCAGGAAGATAACGCCCTGGGCCTCCAGATCCTCGCGAATCTGGTGGTAGACAACCTCAGACTCGTACTGAGCGGCGACACCTGCGACCAGGCGCTGCTTCTCAGCCTCCGGAATGCCGAGCTTGTCGTAGGTGTTCTTAATATCCTCCGGCAGGTCTTCCCAGGTCTGGGCCTGCTTCTCGGTGGAGCGAACGAAGTACTTAATGTTGTCGAAGTCGATGCCCGACAGATCCGCGCCCCAGGTGGGCAGCGGCTTGCGGTCGAAGATTTCCAAAGCCTTCAAGCGACGTTCAAGCATCCACTCCGGCTCGTTCTTCTTAGCCGAAATATCGCGAACGACCGCTTCAGACAGGCCACGCTTCGCGGAAGCGCCAGCGGTATCCGGGTCGTGCCAACCGAACTGGTAGGCACCAATGGACTCGATAATCTCTTCGTCAGTCTGCGGAGTGGCAGCCTTCGTGGATTCAGCCACGTCGGTGGAGTTCTCATGGGCGAGGGTCATTCTCCGCTCCTTTCTTGTGGCGATTCAGTAAGTGTCTTTGTTACGGGAGTGAGTGGGATATTCGTAGTGCAGATACCGTTTCCATCAGCGATAGTCGCCAACGGTTGGGTGTGCTGACCTAATAATTTACTAACGGCTTCATGCTCCGCCGCGCAGAGCTCCGGAAACTCGGAGGCTACGTGGCTAATTGGGCAATGGTGCTGGCAAATTTGCACGCCGCCAGTGTTCTGGTTGATAGTTGCCGCGTACCCGGCCCGTCGGAAAGCATCGACGACGGCCTCTACGACCTCTTCCTTCTCTGCGTCCTGCCCCACTGGCGTGACGCCGAGCAGAATGTCATCAATGCGCTGACGGGCAAACTGGGCAACTGCCTGCTCACCACCGGCCTTGCGCAGTGCGGTCAGAGCTGCACTGGCAAGATCGTCGTAAGCGTGCCCGAATCTAGCGCGGCCCCGATCTGTCAGGCGATAGGACTTTGCTGGCCTGCCTCGGCCCCGGGGGCCGGTGCTGGGTGCCGGAGCGGTTTCGGCAAGACCTTCGTCCACCAGAATGTCAATATGACGGCGGACGCCTGCAGCGGATAGTCCCAGGGTGTCTGCGATAAAAGTCGCGGACGCCGGGTTGTGTTCCAGAAGCAATTGGAGAATGCGCTTGCGCGTATCACCATCATTGACTGTCGGCTTCCGATCTGCCATGACTGGTGAGTCACCTCCTGCGATTGGACTGCTGGATAATAATGGGTGTCTAGGTGGCTCAGCGAGGCAAGTATCCCACTTGCGCCGCTGGTGTATTAGACAACATAATTGTGTCGTAATTGGGTCACAATGTCCAACGCATTTAAATATCAATGCAACGTCGCTGATTAGAACGCCCTTTCGGCGTGTCGAATCGTCTACTATGTGACCTTGTGAAAACTAACCGACCTACCCCGCGCCGCTCGTCCACCTTCGACGACGCTCTCGGGGTGCGTGACGCCATTCCGAAGATTGGTCTGGCCGGTTCTAGGTCGGCAACCCTCCACCAGGGCTCAGAACAGCCGCTCCAACACCGCATCAATTACCGCGAACTCCGACGCTTCACCTGGCTGCGTTGGCTGGGTGCTCTCGGGGCGGTCTTTATTATGGTCGCCGGGATCGGCGCAGGCGCGACACCGGTGGTTGGAAATGAGTTTTGGGGTACACCACTTGGGCTAATCCTCGGTCGAATGTTGGTGGCAACGACAATCGTCACCTTCGTGGGCATTGGCATGTTAGTCACAGCCTGGTTGGGTGTCGGCGCTTTCGTTCTGGCCGGTGCGCGGACTCGCGTCACCGCAGTGACTACTCCGATGCTCATACGCACCTACGCGGCATGGGTATTGCCCTTGATGTTTACCGCTCCCCTGTTTACGCAGGATATCTATTCCTATTTGGCGCAGGCTGCAATTGTGGAGCGGGGTATGGATCCCTACCTCGCAGGGCCTGTTGACCTATTGGGAGCCAACGACCCACTTGCCCGATCGGTGCCATTGATTTGGTCGCACTCTCCGAGCCCATACGGCCCCACAGCCCTCGCAGTGGCATGGGGTATCGCCAAAATAACCAGCGACGGGGTGATCGCTTCCGTCTTTCTGCATCGACTCGTCGCCATTGTTTCGCTTCTCGTGGTGTCCTGGGCGCTGGTGCAGCTTGGTCGCCGCTGCGGCGTTAGCTCTCAGTTCACGCTCTGGCTGGGCACGCTCAATCCGCTGGTATTGCTGCACCTGGTGGGCGGTATCCACAATGAGGCCCTGCTGCTGGCTCTCCTGCTCGTTGGTCTCGAACTGTGTCTGCGAGCTATCCACGGCCCTGCGCAATCGATGGTGCCCGATGAGCTGCCAGAACCCGGACCGATCGGACACGAGAACCAAAGCCGAGGTAGATCGTGGGCGCTGTATGCAGGCGGTATCGTGCTCATCAGCCTCGCCGGAATGGTCAAAGTCACCGGTTTCGTGGCGCTCGGCTTTGCCGGCATGTGGCTGGCCCGAAAGTTTGGCAGCACCTGGAAGGCCGTTGCTCTTTCCGCGGTAGTGACGGGCGCAATAACCGTCGTCACGGCAGTCGTTGTTTCCTTAGCAACTGGTCTGGGCTTTGGTTGGATCACCGCGCAGGGTGGCGCCGCAACGGTGCGCAGTTGGATGTCGTTGACTACCCTGCTCGGGATCATCGCTGGTTTCTTCGGCAGGCTTCTGGGGCTCGGCGATATCAGCGACAGTGCTTTGCTGTTTACCCGCGGCATTGGCGTAGTGCTGGTGGCTGCCTGGCTCCTGCGCATGCTGTTAGCGACGTTCCGTGGGCGCATTCACCCGCTCGGCGGCTACGGCCTCGCGATGTTCGCTCTAGTAATCCTCTTCCCCGTCGTGCACCCCTGGTACCTGCTATGGGCCATCGTGCCCCTGTCCGCTTGGGCCAACCGGGTACAATTTCGCATTGCCGTGGTTCTGTACTCGGCAATTTTCAGTTTTGTAGTACTACCACGCGGCCTGGGGTTGCCTCCGGGCACCGTCGCTCAGATTTACCTACTGGCGTTGGTATTCTTCGTCGCAGTCATGTTCGTCATCTTGGCGTACTCGACGCGATCTAAGGTATTTCGCCTTCATTAAAACTGTGAGATTAGACTGACTAACCGTGAATAACGCTGCCAATTCTCCTGCTCTGCGCCTTGAGAACGTAACGAAGAAATTCGATGACGTTGAGGCTGTATCAGACCTTTCGCTTTCCCTGGATCGAGGTAGGGTTCTTGCGCTCCTCGGCCCCAACGGTGCTGGTAAGACCACAACCGTTGAAATGTGTGAGGGCTTCATCAAGCCGGATGAAGGGCGAATTCGCATTCTCGATCTCGACCCGGTCGCTCAAACCACAGCACTGCGCAGCCGCATTGGCATCATGCTCCAGGGCGGAGGCGCCTACCCCGGTGTTCGCGTTGGCGAAATGCTGAACCTCGTTGCCAGTTACTCCGCAAACCCGCTGGACACTGATTGGCTCCTTGAAGTCGTTGGCCTAGAACGCCATCGTAAGACGAACTACCGCAGGCTCTCTGGCGGTCAGCAGCAGCGACTGTCGCTTGCATGTGCCCTGGTCGGACGCCCGGAGCTTGTGTTCCTCGACGAGCCGACAGCAGGCCTCGATGCTCAGTCCCGTCTAGCCGTCTGGGATCTCATCTCGTCGCTGCGCCGTGATGGGGTCACCGTGGTCCTGACAACGCACCTCATGGACGAGGCCGAATCGCTTGCCGACGACGTTGCGATTATCGACCGGGGCCATTTAGTTGTGGCCGGTACCACCGAGGAGATCACTAGCGCAGGCGCATCGGCTCTCCAGGGAACGTCGTCAAGCACTGCTATGAAGATCAGCGTTCGAGGCAGCCTTGACTTCGAAGAGGTCAACCGCAACTTCAGCGAGTCCGGTCTTCCACAGCGTCTGCAGCGTTCTGGCGGTGGAGAGTTTTCCCTGATTGGTGAGGCTTCACCGCGCGCCTTGACTGTCTTGGCGCAGAGTTGCGAGCAGCAAGAGGTGTTGATCACCTCGTTGAATAGGGCGACGCAATCGCTTGAAGATGTCTTCTTGCAGATCACTGGAACGGAGATGAGGAGCTAATGACTACCGCACCGAGGGCCGATGCTTCCCGCTTTGCAAAGGGCACTTTCGCCCCAGCGCCACAGCGTTCGGACATGGCGAAGTTGGTCATGTCGCAGGCGTGGTTGGAAACGAAGCTCTTCTGGCGACATGGTGAGCAAATGCTCCTCACCATCATTATCCCGTTGGCGATGCTCATCGGCCTGGTGATGGTGCCGGTGTTGGAGCTCGATGATCCGCTCGAGCGTATCTTCCCCATGGTGCTGGCGATTTCCGTCATGTCTGCAGGGTTTACCGGACAGGCAATTGCCGTGGGCTTTGACCGCCGTTACGGAGCCCTGAAGCGCATCGGTGCCTCAGGCGTGCCACCCTGGGGCATTATCGCAGGCAAGATTGTGTCGGTCTGCACCACCGTCACGTTGCAGTACGTACTGTTTAGTCTCGTGGGGCTCTCCCTTGGCGCAGAGCTGTCGATTGGCGGCTGGCTGCTGGCTTATGTGGGGATGCTTCTGGGAACGTTCGTCTTTACCTCATTGGGCTTGCTCATGGGAGGTACGTTGGGAGCCGAGCTAATCCTAGGTCTGGCTAACCTGATTTGGTTCATCCTCATTGGTGCTACTACTTATGTGGCCGTCGCACCGTCGCTAGATGGCATCAGCTCTGTACTGCTACACCTCTTGCCGTCCGTCGCGCTTACCGACGTGATCTCCGCGGCATTGGCCATGTCCGTCCATTGGTCAGCTGTCGGGGTGCTGATTGTGTGGGGTGTCTTTGGCGCTGCACTGGCGGCCCGCTGGTTCCGTTTTGATATGCCGAATGACTAGGAATCTGTCGGGGAATCTGCATAGAAAAGCGCAGCCCAACGCAGGGGTTTCGCTTATTACCATTTTCCGCCAGCATGGGTAGAATTTCTTAATGTGAATACTGCAGATCGAAGTTTGCCCCTATCGTTTTTGCCGCTGACACCAATCGGGCGCCAGAAGCTCTATGCCCTGCTGGTTTTGATTGCACAGGCGGCAATTGCGGTAACCGGTTCTATCGTCCGTGTTACTGGTTCAGGTCTCGGTTGTGCTTCGTGGCCTGAATGTCACCCAGGCAGCTTCGTTCCTGTCGCGGGGGAAGCAGAAATGCTCCATCAGATTATTGAGTTTGGCAACCGGCTGCTCACCTTTGTGCTGGTTGCGCTGACACTTCTGCTCTTCCTGTCGGTTATGCGTGTCGGTCGCCGACAGGAAATCAAGTTGCTGGCTTTCCTCAACGGTCTCGGCGTTATCGTCCAGGCTGTTATCGGCGGTATCTCCGTTTGGGTTGACCTGAAGTGGTACGCCGTAGCGCTGCACTTCCTGCCTTCGATGATTCTGGTCTGGCTCGCTGGCATGCTTTTCGTCAAGATTTCTGAGCCTGACGACGGCACTGCTACCCGCATGTACCCGCGCTATCTGCGCTATCTGGCTGCCGCCTCCGGCTTGGCCCTGACGATGACGCTGATTACCGGAACTATGGTCACCGGTGCGGGACCACACGCTGGAGATGCTTCGGTGCTCCCGGAGGATCGCCTCCAGCTACCGATTGTTGACCTGGCACATATCCACGCTGGTTTTATGTACCTCTACCTTGGCCTGGTTATCGGCCTCATTTTCGGTCTGCTGGCCTCGGAAGCCTTTGCACCTGTGCGTAAGGTTGCCATCGCACTCGTTGTGTTCATTTTGGCTCAGGGCGTAGTTGGAATGATTCAGTATTGGTCCGGTGTACCGGAGGCATTGGTGCCGGTTCACGTTGCCGGATCTGGTATCTGCACCGCTTTGACTGCAGTACTTTTCCAGCACGGTTACCGCACTGTCGGTGGGAGCGCAGAAGTCACTGGCTCGCTTGAAGGCGATGCGGCTGCCGCCACTGTTGCTTCGGAGAAGAACGTCGAGGTTACCGCGTAGCTAGCTGCCGGTCAGCGGCTGTGTTAACGACTGTGGTTACCGGCCGTTGATTCCTGCTCGAACCGCCTAAACACGCGCTTTGGTTGTGCGTGTTTAGGCGGTTCTGCTGTCTGCTCGGCTCCGTGCGCTCGGATGTGCGTTTCCCAGTGGCTAGCGGGCTGCGCGGGCGGTGCGGGCTGCGCGGGCGGTGCAAGGGGGCGGTCTGCCCACCTATCGATCCGAGTTACTGACTATGTTTATGACAGAAATCGCGCGAAAAATGGCCTGAAAGTGTCATAAACTCGCACAGTTTCACATTTGCAGCCTGTGCCCATCTCCACACACAAAAAGAGGCCCTTCCCGCAACCGGAAAGGGCCTCTTCAAAGGAGCTCAGCAGCTGCCCTAGAACATGCTCGAAATTGTCTGCAATCCGAGTACGGCATCGAGAGAAAGCGCCACACAGACGATAGACAAGTAGTTGTTCGACATGAAGAACAGCTTCATCGGCTTGATCTTGCCACCGGTCTTAACGTGGCGGTGCAGGTCAATGGCGCCCCACAGGAACCAGGCACCAGCGCCAACGGCGCCAATCAGATAGATCCAACCCGCGTACGGAACCAACAGCAGAGTGGTAATCACGGTCGCGGCGGTGTAGTAAATAATGCGCTTGGAAACGACGATTGCCGGCTTGACCACTGGCATCATCGGCACGCCAGCGGCCTTGTAGTCCTCCTTGTAGCGCAGGCCCAATGCCCAGGTGTGCGGCGGAGTCCAGAAGAAGATAAGCAGGAACAGGATGAATGCCTGCCACCAGTGAGCCAGCCCCGTAATCTCCGGGTTGTTGTCAGTGATCACGGCCCAGCCGACCATCACCGGCATACACCCCGCAGCGCCACCCCAAATTACGTTCTGATCAGTACGGCGCTTCAGCCACAACGTGTAGACGAAGATGTAGAAGGCAATCGTAATCAGAATGAAAACGGCGGCCAGCAGCGAGTTACACAGCAACCACAGCCATAGGAACGACGCAATCATCAAGACAGTGCCGAAAATCGCTGCCGCTCGACGGCTAACCTGGTTGCGCGCGAGCGGGCGACGGCGAGTACGGCGCATCTTCTGGTCAATGTCGTAATCCATGACCATGTTGAAGGTGTGCGCAGCTGCGGCACCCAACCAACCACCGAACAAGGTGAGAAGAATCAGTCCAACGTGAACATGACCGCGATCAGCCTGAAGCATTGCGGGAATGGCCGCGACGAGCAGGAGCTCGATAATTCTTGGCTTAGTCAGTGCAATATACGCCTTGACTGTTTCCAACAAAGCAATGTCCCTTTCACGCGCCATAAACAAACCCCCCGTTTACAGATAGTCGGATGTAACGGTCGGAAAGTTCCCGACGAGTTTTTCCGCAAAATTAAATGAGGGGCAGGCAATCAGTTTACCGGTAATCATAACGGTTCCAATAATGACCGTCGTAAAGCATGTGCGGCGCGCCCTCTGAGACTTATCTCTCAGCTATTCGGCCCGGTTTGAACCCGGAGCGCGCAATCCTAGTTAGTATGGAAGAGAATTTTACTAATCCATTTGGATACTAGGAGTCATTCACGTGACACTGTCGACTGAGCATGAAGCACGGGTTGTGCGCAACTACCCCTCGGACTGGTCTGACTTGGATACGAAGGCCGTAGATACGGCCCGTGTGCTGGCTGCAGACGCCGTTGAAAAGGCAGGTTCGGGGCACCCCGGCACTGCGATGAGCCTCGCACCGCTGGCTTACTCTCTTTACCAGCGCGTTATGCGCCATGACCCGAAGGATACGAAGTGGATTGGCCGTGACCGTTTCATTCTCTCCTGTGGTCACACCTCTCTGACGCAGTACGTCCAGCTGTACCTCGGCGGTTTTGGCCTGGAGCTCGATGACCTGAAGGCGCTGCGTACGTGGGACGCTCTCACCCCGGGTCACCCGGAGTACGGCCACACTGACGGCGTGGAAATCACCACTGGCCCGCTGGGTCAGGGGCTGGCGTCGGCTGTCGGTTTTGCCATGGCTTCGCGACGGGAACGTGGGCTGTTCGACCCGGAAGCTGCTCCGGGTGAGTCTCCGTTTGATCACTACGTGTACGTCATCGCTTCTGATGGTGACGTTCAGGAGGGTGTCACTGCCGAGGCCGGCTCGCTGGCCGGCACTCAGCAGCTGGGCAACCTGATTGTCTTCTGGGATGACAACGGCATCTCCATCGAGGACGACACCACCATTGCTTTCACCGAGAATGTCGCGGACCGCTACCGTGCTTACGGCTGGCAGGTCATTGAGGTCGACGGCGGCGAGGACGTCGCAGCACTCGAGGCTGCTGTCGAGGAGGCCAAGAAGGATACGGAGCGTCCGACCTTCATTCGCGTTCGTACTGTGATCGCTTACCCGGCTCCGACGAAGATGAACACCGGCGCATCGCACGGTGCTGCTCTTGGTGGCGAGGAGATTGTCGGCATCAAGGAAGCTCTCGGCTTCGATACCGACAAGAGCTTTGACGTCGCTGACGAGGTCATTGAGCACACTCGCAAGCTAGTTGAGCGCGGTGCTGAGGCTCATGCACAGTGGCAGGTCAAGTTCGACGAGTGGGCTGCGGCTAACCCGGAGCGCAAGGCTCTGCTGGACCGTCTGACCGCTGGCGAGCTGCCGGAGGGCTTCGACGCTGAGCTGCCGACTTGGGAGCCGGACGAGAAGGGCGTTGCTACCCGCAAGGCCTCTGAGGCCGCGCTGCAGGCACTGGGCAAGACCCTGCCGGAGCTGTGGGGTGGCTCGGCTGACCTGGCTGGCTCCAACAACACCGTCCTGAAGGGTGAGCCGTCCTTCGGCCCGAAGTCCATCACCACCGGTACCTGGACCACCGACCCGTACGGCCGCAATCTGCACTTCGGTATCCGTGAGCACGCCATGGGCTCGATCCTCAACGGCATTCTGCTCCACGGTGGCACCCGTCCGTACGGCGGCACCTTCCTTATCTTCTCGGACTACATGCGTCCGGCTGTCCGCCTAGCATCGCTGATGGGCATCTCCCCTATTTACGTCTGGACCCACGACTCCATTGGTCTGGGCGAAGACGGTCCGACGCACCAGCCTGTTGAACAGCTGGCTTCGCTGCGCGCTATCCCGGGTGTGTCCACTGTCCGCCCGGCTGACGCGAACGAGACCGCTCAGGCTTGGGCCGCTGTTCTTCAGGGCGAGGCAGGCCCGAAGGCTCTGGCTCTGACCCGCCAGAACGTTCCGGTCCTGGAAGGCACCAAGGAGAAGGCCGCTGAGGGCGTCCGTCGTGGTGCGTACGTGCTTGTCGACGGCGCCAAGGAGACCCCGGACGTCATCCTGATGGCTACCGGTTCGGAAGTTCACCTCGCTGTCGAAGCTGCTGACAAGCTGGCTGAGGAAGGCGTCAGCGCCCGCGTTGTCTCCGTTCCGTGTCTTGACTGGTTCGAGCGGCAGGACGATGCCTACCGCGAGCAGGTTCTGCCGAAGTCCGTCCGCGCTCGTGTCTCGGTTGAGGCCGGTATTGCAATGCCGTGGTACCGCCACCTGGGTGATGCTGGTCGCGCTGTCTCCCTGGAGCACTTCGGTGCATCGGCTCCGTACAAGGAGCTGTTCGAGAAGTTCGGCATCACAGCAGAGGCTGTTGTCGATGCCGCCAAGGAGTCCATCGAGGCTGCTAAGTAAGTTTGTTAAAACCTGGCGCTATCGGCCGTTGTCGGGACGGGATTTGTGAAAACCGTACCGCGCTCCGGTAGCGCCAGTATTGTTTGTGACGCACAGTAGTTTAAGGACATACAACTTTTAGCGAAGTCTTTAGGCAACGAAGCGGTATTGACAGAAAGGCGTTAAACACTATGGGAAACACCACGATGGAAGCGCTCGCCAAGGTAGGGACTTCGGCGTGGCTCGACGATCTTTCGCGCCAGCGCCTCACCTCGGGCGATTTGAAAAATCTTATTGAAGAGCTTCGGGTTGTCGGTGTCACTACTAACCCGGCAATCTTCTCTTCGGCGATGACCGCCGGTGAGGATTACGACTCTCAGCTGGCGCAGCTCACTGCAGAGGGTGCGAACCCGGCAGATGCTGTGTTCGCGATGGCAATCGACGACGTCCGCGATGCCTGTGACCTTTTCGCTGGTGTATCCGAAGAAACCGACGGTGTCGATGGCCGTGTGTCCATCGAGGTCGATCCTCGCTACGCCGACAACTACGAGGCCACGATTGCGCAGGCCCGTAAGCTCTGGGAGCGCGTCGGCAAGCAGAACGCGATGATTAAGATTCCGGCGACCGATGCTTCCCTGCCGGCTGTCACCCAGGCTCTGTCCGAGGGAATCTCGGTAAACGTCACCCTGATTTTCTCGGTGGAGCGCTACCTGCAGGTCATTGATGCGTTCATCGAGGGCATTGAGCGTGCGAAGGACAACGGCGTAGACCTGGCTTCGGTTCACTCTGTTGCGTCGCTGTTTGTTTCCCGCGTTGACACCGAAATCGATGCTCGCCTGGACAAGATCGGCTCCGAGGAGGCCCTGGCTCTGCGCGGCAAGGCTGGTCTGGCCAATGCCCGTGCAGCTTACGCCAAGTTCGAGGAGACTTTCTCGGCGCAGAATATTCGCTGGGCACAGCTGGAAAACGCCGGTGCTAAGCCGCAGCGCCTGCTGTGGGCTTCGACCGGTGTGAAGAACCCGGCTTACCCGGACACCCTCTACGTCACTGAGCTGGCTGCACCGCAGACTGTGAATACCATGCCGGAGAAGACGCTGCGTGCTGCCGCGGGCTTCGAGGGCGAGGTTCGCGACGCCGTCAGCGGCCAGGGTGACGCAGCCAACGCCGTTATGATTCAGCTCAGCGAGATTGGCATCGACCTCGATGACGTCTTCGCTGTCCTGGAGCGCGAGGGCGTGGAGAAGTTCGTGGACTCCTGGCAGTCCTTGCTCGAGTCGATTGCACAGCGCATGGAGCAGCTGAAGTAAGCCTGCTGATTATCTAGGTGCCTGTTGGTAGTGGCTGCGTTTCTGGCTGGCGCCAGCAGGTCGCCTGGCGATCCGAGTTACTGACTGCGTTTATGTCAAAAACGGCCCGAAAAATAGCCGGTAGGTTCAGGCGGTGAATGCATCACCACTTTCGACCAGGAGAAGTAGTGAAGCAAACCCGCCGAACGAAATACAGTGCCATCAAACCGATTGCGCTTCAACACATCGCCAACGGGGCATCAGCAAGCGCAGTTGGACGTGAGTTAGGGATACCCTCACCAACTGTCAGGCGGTGGGCGCGACAAGCCGGAATTGAGATCCAGCACCAATCGCACTACCCGAAGGTCTCGATGATGCATAAGCATCGCGTGATCTACGAGATGCTTATGGCCGGCTCATATAGTGTTGCCGAGATTGCCGCGCAGGCTGGGGTGTGCACAACCACGGTGTA
>NZ_JVIP01000022.1:342-38336 GCF_001076435.1 Corynebacterium sp. 401_CJEI | reverse complement strand
GGGTTAAGTAAAGAAAAGTGTGTCCGCATGCCACCATAACCCCAGACCACACACCACAAATCACCAAAGAATAGCTCCCCGAAAGCTATTACCCACACCATCCCGCACCTCCGGCCACATTTGTGCTAACCGCACACCGGTTGGATTAAAGGATGACCACCAACCGCCCCAGCTGCCCACTATGCGGCAACAACACAAAGAAAAACGGCACCACCAGCAAATCAACCACCCGTTGGCGCTGCACCCACTGCGGACACTCCTTTACCCGCAACACCCAAACCCACAACAAAAACACCGCCACCATGGCTTTGTTCATCCAATGGGCCACCGGCACCCAATCTCTAACCACCTTCGCCGCACACCATGGCGTAACCAGGCAAACCATGCACCACCGATTCCGATGGTGCTGGTGGATCATCCCCACACCCACCATCGACTCATTCCGCATCCATGACCAAATCTTCCTCGACGCGACCTATCTAAAGTCCGGATGCCTCCTGATCGCAGCCAGTAAAACCCACGTCATCAACTGGACCTGGGCCAGACACGAAACCACCGCCGCCTACACCGAACTCCTACGCCCCATTGCCGCACCACTAATCGCAGTCACAGACGGCGGACAAGGTGCCCAATCAGCCATCCACCACTGCTGGCCAACAACACGCATCCAACGCTGCCTCGTCCACGCCCAACGAACAGTCTGCCGCCACACCACCAGCAACCCCCGCACCGATGCCGGCAAAACCCTCTACCGCCTAGCCCTGAAACTCACTCGCATCACCGACCTTGACCAAGCATCCACATGGGTCGCCCACCTGCACGAATTCGACCACACCTACCGGGAATGGATGAACGAGAAAACCACCATCAAAGACCCCGTTACCGGCGCCTACACCAAGGTCTACACCCACCAACGCGTCCGAGCGGCCTATCAATCATTGCTATCTCTGCACCGCAGAGACCTGCTGTTTACCTACCTGCAACCCCCACCAACAACCATCGACCCCGACAACCTTGCAGCAACAACAAACAGCCTCGAAGGTGGCATCAACGCCCCCATAAAAGAACTAGCCCGCAGACACCGCGGACTATCACTACCGCATCAACGCACAGTGATGGATTGGTGGCTGTATCTACATACAGAAGTCCCTGACGATCCGGTCAAGATCGCCAGGGACCAACGATGGGGTCAAGACGCACTTTCCACAGCAACAGACCTGATCACCCACAACACCACAGCCACTACCAATGACATCGGTGCACCAGCAGAATACGACACCGCCATCGACACCAGCTACCAACACAACCTCGGCATCCAAAAAGGCTGGATCAAATAACCGCAACACGCCCGGAAAAGACACACTTTTCTTTACTTAACCCGGATTTGCAGTATATGCCGGGGGCTGCGGGGAGGCGGGGAACTGTCATGAATGCTGTCATGAATGCTGTCACGAAACTGGTGACGAATCCGTGGTGGCAGCGCGCTGATTAGTGTGGCAGTTCTTCGCTGAACGGTGCGGCGAGCACTAGCAGTGTGACTTTTTGCCTGGGCCTGTAGTAGGCTGTCTTCACGGATCCCATGTGGCGTCCATCTCGTGAACTCCCCCAGGGCAGGAATGCAGCAAGGGTCAGCGAGCTCTGACGGGTGCGTGGGGTCCCCTTTTTTTATCCCCGGCGTTCTTCTGGCACTTATGGCTAGGTTTCGGGCACTTGTCGGCGGTTTCCTGTGACCTATCGATGTTTTTTCGGCACTTATCCCCGCGATATTGGCCAGGCCATTTCACCTATCGATGAGCTATTCACTTATGGCCACGCTGCAGCGCATCGATAGGTGAATACCTTGGCCACAAGTGGTCGCGTTCGCTGGTCTGGAAGAATACTGTGCATGAGCGATGCAGACGACACGCGAGTACCACCACAGACAACACGAGAACCGCTAGAAACACCAGAACCACCCGAAACCCGAGAAACCCCAGCCCCAATGGGCGTGTGGGACTCCTTCCGGTTCGCAGTTTCTTCACCGAAGCGCCTGCGCACCGAGCTGCTGGCCGGCGCGGCGGTGTCGTTCGCGCTAATCCCCGAGGTGATTTCGTTTTCCATCTTGGCGGGCGTGGACCCGGCGGTGGGGCTGTTTAGCTCGGTGATTATGGCTATCGTGATTGCCTTTACGGGTGGCCGCCCGGCCATGATTACTGCTGCCGCTGGTTCGGTTGCGCTCGTCGTCGCGCCGTTGTCGCGGACGTACGGGATGGATTACCTCATTCCAACGGTGCTGCTCGCGGGTGTGTTGCAGATTGCTTTTGCGGCGCTGGGTATCGCTAAGCTGCAGCGTTTCATTCCGCGCGCGGTCATGATTGGCTTTGTCAACGCGCTGGGTATCCTCATTTTCACCGCACAGCTGGAGCATCTCATCGATGTGCCGTGGTTGGTGTATCCGCTGGTCGCTCTGGGCATTGCGATTATGGTGTTCCTGCCCCGCGTGTTCACCGCGATTCCGGCTCCGCTGGTGACTGTGCTCGTCGTCACGCTTGTTGCGGTGGTGGCGGATTGGCGCGTGCCGAACGTGAGCGATATGGGCGAGCTCCCGGAATCCCTCCCGCAGCTGCTGATCCCGAATGTGCCCCTGACCTGGGAGACTCTGCAGCTGATTGCGCCGTATTCGGTGGGCGTGGCGATTGTCGGCATCATGGAATCGCTGATGACGGCGAAGCTCGTGGACGACATCACGGATACGCATTCGGACAAGACCCGCGAGACGTGGGGGCTGGGTGTGGCGAACATCGCGGGCGGTTTCTTCGGCGGTATCGCTGGCTGCGCGATGATTGGTCAGACGATGGTGGGTGTGAAGGAATCGTCGGGACGCACTCGCTTGACGACGCTCTTTTCCGGTGTCTTCCTGCTCATTCTGGTCCTTCTGCTCAGTTCTGCAGTTGGAGTGATTCCGATGGCGGCGCTGGTTGCGGTGATGGTCGTGGTGTCGGTGGACACGGTCGATTGGCGCTCGATCTCCCCTCGGACGTTGCGCCTGATGCCGCGTTCGGAGACGGCGGTGATGCTGGTGACGGTCATCGCTACGCTGGCGACGGATAACCTCGCCATCGGCGTGATTTCGGGTGTGGTCGTGGCGTCGCTGATGTTCGCGCGCCGTGTCGCTCATCTGGTCAGGATTGAAGTGCTTGACGACGATCCCAGCGCCCACTCCCGGACGTACAAGGTGCGGGGTCAGTTGTTCTTCGCCTCCAGTAACGACCTGGTGTACCAATTCGACTACACCGATCCTGCGCAGCGGATTGTCATCGATATGTCGGAGGCTGAGATTTGGGATGCCTCCACGGTGGCGGCGTTAGATTCCGTGAGGGTCAAGTTTGCTGACCGGGGCAAAGAGGTAGAGATTATCGGCTTGGAGGGGCCGAGTAAGCAGCGTCTGGATGCGCTGTCGGGGAAGTTGTAGAAATCCCAATCCGGGGTATGCCTTACACTTGGTTGCAAAGCCGGATGCGGCGCGGGGAAAAGGTTTTCCGTGCCAGGTTTGTCAGGTTTTAACTTATGTCCGATACCTGGGAGGGTGCGTACACCATGGCCGTGGATTCCTTTGATGTTCAGCAGTTGGCGGCACACAAGGATGAGTTTGCGAAGGCATATGAGGAACTGAAGTCCCGTAACCTCGCACTGAATTTGACTCGTGGCAAGCCGTCGTCGGAGCAGCTTGATTTCGCGAATGCCCTGCTGGGTCTCCCGGCGCCGGATTACATTTCGGTTTCTGGGGAGGACGTCCGCAATTACGGCAACGCCAAGGGTATTACTGATATCCGCGCTATCTGGGCGGAACTGATGGATCTGCCGGTGGAAAACGTCCTGGCACAGGATGCTTCCAGCCTGAACATCCAGTTTGACCTGATTTCGTGGGCCATGCAGTTCGGCAACGTCGACTCGGAACGCCCGTGGAACGAGGAGCCGGTGCTTAAGTGGCTGTGCCCGGTTCCGGGGTATGACCGTCACTTTTCCATTACGCAGCACTTCGGCATTGAGATGATCCAGGTGCCGCTGAACGAAGACGGTCCGGATATGGATGTCGTGGAGAAGCTGGTTGCCTCTGACCCGCAGATTAAGGGCATGTGGAATGTCCCGATGTTCTCGAACCCGACGGGCGTGACCTACAGCGCTGAGGTCTGCCGCCGTCTGGTTGAAATGGAGACCGCCGCTCCGGATTTCCGTCTGATGTGGGATAACGCCTACATGGTTCACACGCTGACGGATGAGTTCCCGGAGATTCACAACGTCATTAAGTGGGCGGAAGAGGCCGGTAACCCGAACCGCGTGTGGGCATTCGGCTCGACCTCGAAGATTACCTTCGCAGGCGCTGGTATTGCTTTCTACGCTTCCTCGGACGCCAACTTGGAGGATTACCTCAAGCACGCTGGTATCCGCGGCATTGGCCCGAACAAGGTCAACCAGTTGGCTCACGCCAAGTTCTTCGGTGACGCGGAGGGCGTGCGTGAGCAGATGCGTCGTCATGCAGGTTCGCTGGCTCCGAAGTTTGAGAAGGTTCTGCAGATTCTGGATGAGCGCCTGTCGGAGTACGGCGTGGCAGAGTGGTCGAAGCCGACCGGCGGTTACTTCATCAACCTCGACGTGGTCGATGGCACTGCTCGTCGCGTGGTGGAGCTGGCCAAGGAGGCCGGCATTGCGCTGACCGGTTCTGGTTCTTCCTTCCCGCTGAAGCAGGATCCGAATAATCGCAATATCCGCCTGGCACCGTCGCTGCCTCCGATGGAGGAGCTCGAGGTTGCTATGGATGGCGTCGCTACCTGTGTGCTGCTCGCCGCCGCTGAGAAGGCGACTGCGTAGGTTAAGCAGGCCAGGTAGGTCGGGATAGGACTATATGAACTTCGAAGAGACGAAGTTTTGGATCTCCGGGCTTTTCCCCGGAGAACCCCAGGTCAGCGAGTATGTGACGGAGCTGCCGGGCAGTGGTCGGCACGGGCAGGAACACGATTCGGCTCCGCTTCGGGTCGCTGAGTTCTCGCTTTACGACGGGCCGGACGGCCAAGCGAACGAGCGTCGTCCGGAAACGGCAGCCGCCACCGTGGAGTTGGGCCGCAACTACTGTGGCCTGACCGGCGCAGCAAAGACGGATATCCGCGTGGAGCTCTTCTCCGTCGCATACGCTGATTTTCCCGTGGCCACCATGGTCGCGGCCGCGGGAGCGCTGGTGGAGGAAGAGCCGGAGTTCCTGTCGCCAATTCCGGGCCGTGTTATTCCGAATGCGGTGCGGCTGGCTGCCGATCAGGTGGCCGAGGTAGGGGAGTCGTCGTCAAGCACTGCCTTTACCGTGGCGCACGTGCTGTGCACGGTGCCGTATGTGTGGAGCGACGGGGTGCCGAATGTGTCCGAGATGCCGGGCAAGATCAGCCTGCATGAGGGCGATGTGGAGTCGCCGCAGGGGCGCATGACCACGATGACGCAGCTGGTGCCAATTACGGATGCGGAGCTGGTGTTTTATGAGCAGCAGGGTCCGCAGGCGCTGATGCAGAAGTTGGCCGAAGTGGACGCTGACCTGCGGGATTGGTGCCGCGAGTCGGTTGTTGCCCAGGAGGGTTCGAACTAGCCGGTCCGGGGTGGAAGGTAGGCTGAGCACGTGGCTCTGTATAGGAAGTATCGTCCGGCATCGTTCGCCGAAGTGGTGGGGCAGCGGCACGTAACTGACCCGCTGTCGGCGGCGTTGGAATCTCGTGATGCGCAGGGGCGTCCCAACCGCATTAACCATGCGTATTTGTTCTCCGGGCCGCGTGGCTGTGGCAAGACTTCGTCGGCGCGCATTATGGCGCGCAGTTTGAACTGTGCGGAGGGGCCGACGGCGACACCGTGTGGCCAGTGTGCGTCGTGTCGTGCGTTGGCGCCGGGTGGTCCGGGCAATTTGGACGTTATTGAGCTGGACGCGGCTTCCCACAACGGTGTGGAAGATATGCGTGAGCTGCGGGAAAAGGCTATCTTCCAGCCGGCGGAGTCGCGCTACCGCATCTTCATTATTGACGAGGCGCATATGATTACCGCCTCGGGTTTCAATGCGCTGTTGAAGATTGTGGAGGAGCCGCCGGAGCATCTCATCTTCATTTTTGCGACCACGGAGCCGGAGCGTGTGCTGCCGACGATTCGCTCGCGTACACACCACTATCCGTTCCGGCTTTTGACCCCGCCGGATATGCGCGGGCTGCTTGAGCGTGTGGTCACGGCCGAGGGTGTGCGGGTAGAGCCGGACGTGTATCCGCTGGTCATCCAGGCCGGTGGCGGTTCGCCGCGTGACTCGCTGTCGGTTATGGATCAGCTCATTGCTGGTTCCGGCACCGATGGTGTGGATTATGAGACTTCTGCGGCCATTCTCGGTGTCACTGACAGCGTAATCATCACGGATGCGATTGAGGCGCTGGCGGCAGGCGATCGCGCGGCCATGTTTAGCGTGGTCGGGCGTGTGATTATGTCGGGCCAGGATCCGGCTCGGTTTGCCTCGGATCTGCTTGGCCGAGTGCGTGATTTGCTGGTGCTGTCCGCAGTGCCGAACGCGCTGGAGCAGGGGCTTGTAGAGATTCCGGAGAGCCAAATCGCCGGCGTCCTGGAGCAGTCCGGGACAATTCCCCCGGCTACCCTGACGCGCTTCACGCAGGTGCTCTCTGACGGCCTGCGTCACTTCCGCGGCGTGACTTCGCCGCGTCTGCTGCTCGAGGTCCTGTGCGCGCGCATGCTCCTGCCCGCCACCGAAGACTCCGTGGAGTCGCTGCTGCAGCGCGTAGAGGCGTTGGAACACGGCAGGCCCGCGCTTGCCGACGGCTCGGGGGCCGCAACCCCCGCATCGGCACCGGTGTCTTCCGATGCGGGGCCGGGGTCGGGTGCGGCTGAGGCCGATGCTTCGCCGATGCAGTCTGGCCAGTCGGCTCGTGAGGCATGGCGCCAGCGGAATGCCCAGCGTAAGAAGGGTGCGCAGACCCAGGGCAGTCGTGCTGGGCAGGCAGCGCCAGCGCAGACACCGTCGCAGCCTCAGTCCCAGCCTGAACCTGTTCAGCAGCAGCCTGCACCAGCGGCAGCGGCACCGGTGTCGCAGGAGTCGGTGACTGAGCCGCAGCCTGCACCAGAAGCACCTACTGCGACCGCTGAACAGCCTGAACAGCCTGAACAGCCTACGCAGGCCGAATCAGTTGAACAGCCTCAGCAGGCCGAACAACCGCAGCAGTCTGAACCGGCTGAGCAGCCGATGTCCGAGGAAGAAGCTCAGGCGGAGAAGATTCGTGAGTTCCGTCGGAAGATGGCGGAGCATGCCCGCATCAGCGAGCAGCAGACTCGGGCGCAGCTTGCGCAGGAGCGTGAGCAGCAAACCCGCGAGCGTGAGGGGGAAGGCGGCTCGATGTCGATTGTCGAGGAAGAGCCAGTTGTCTCTGCCTCGACAGCTCACTCTGAACAGCCAACTCAGGCCCCACAGCCGGAGCAACCAGCACAGCCGGAGCCCGAACCTGCACCCGCCGGTATCGAGCAAATCCGCGAGCACTGGCAGGACATCCTTGCGGCTGTCGACGGACAGCATGCGTTCCCCATTCGCGTGCTGGCCGAGCAGGCGGTACCGCTCGATGTCGAAAACGACACGCTCGTCATTGGACACAGCACAGGAGCGCTCGCTACCAGGCTCAATACGCCTGATTACGCTCAGGCACTGTCCGCTGCAGTGAAGCAGGTGACGGGCTTCAACGGCCAGGTGCACTGTGTCGTCGGTACGCGCCCGCGCGCACCGCGTTCAACAGCTACTAATGGTGGTTCCGGGGAGGATGATTCGTCGTCAAGAGGTTCGTCCTCGCCGAACGACACCGCCCCTGCACCGACACCAGCAGCACCAGCGCAACCAGAGACATCTGAGCAGCAGGTACAGCAGCCGCAGCCAGGCCCGCAGCGGTCGTCGGCATACGCATCCGTTGTTGAGCGCCGTGCCAAAATCGAAGCCGCCAAGCGTGCTGCGATGGGACAGCAGGCAGGCCACGACCAGCCGGCACAGCCACATCAGCCAAGCCAACCAAGCCAGCCAGCTCAACCGAACCCGAACCCGGCCCAGCAACAACCGCAGCAGCCAAATCAGCCGCAGTCATTCCTGCGCGCGGCCCAGGCCAATGCACAGGCAAACGCCCAGGCCCAGGCCAATCAGGATTCGGGCTTCGGCGGCGTCCCGCTGCCACCAGAGCCGATGGAGGAGTTCGCTCCACCAGAGGGCGCAGAGGGCACAGAGAGCTACAGTTCGCGCAACCCGTCCAACTACAACTCCAACGCCAACACCAACTACAACCCGGTTCCCCAAACCCCGCAGGACAACAACTACGAAGAGGACACCTCCGAGTATTTCGAGGCCGCGAACGAGGTCGGGTCTCTCGATCACCGCTCGCTAAAGGACGTGGTCATGGAGATGCTGGAAAAGGAGCTGGGAGCCAAACCGCTGGAAGACCGCTAGAGCCGTTAGAATGGGGCGGCGATGCGCGTCGTAAAGCATGGGCGATGAGCCTTAGAAGCGTGCGCGTAACTACAAATCAGCACGTAAAGATCACAATAGTTAGGAACATTAATTATGACTCAGCCAGATATGAACGCAATTCTGCAGCAGGCACAGCAGATGCAGGCGCAGCTGCAGGCAGCACAGCAGGAGATCGTCGCTTCCACCATCGTCGGTGAGGCCGGTGGCGGTCTGGTCAAGGTGACTATGCAGGGCTCGGGCGAGGTCACGGACATCGCCATTGATCCGAAGGTCGTAGACCCGGAGGATGTCGACGGGCTGCAGGACCTGGTCCTCGCTGCTTTCCAGGACGCTACCGCTAAGGTGCAGTCGCTGGCAGAGCAGAAGATGGGCCCGCTGTCCCAGGGCTTCGACGGTCTCGGTGGCCTCGGTTTCTAAATTAGCTTTTCAGACCAGTAATTGTAGGTAATTATCATTGTTCGAGGGACCACTCCAAGATCTCATTGATGAGTTCTCGCGCCTGCCGGGCATCGGCCCGAAGTCAGCTCAGCGTATCGCTTTCTACTTGATGAAGGCGGAGCCGGAGGACATCGGGCGACTCCAATCCGCGCTGGGGCGGGTGCGCGAGGGTGTGCAATTCTGCCGGGTCTGCGGCAACATCTCGGAAAGCGACGTGTGCCAGTACTGCTCGGACACACGCCGCGACCGTGGTCTGGTGTGCGTCGTTGAAGAGGCGCGCGATATCCAGGCCATCGAGCGCACGGGGGAGTACAACGGTCGCTACCACGTGCTCGGCGGGGCGCTCGATCCGCTCGGCGGCATCGGTCCGAACGAGCTCAATATCCGCACGCTGCTGCAACGTATCGCCGGCGTGCTTGACGACGTCGACGAGACCGAGCCCCCCGAAATCCACGAGGTCATCATCGCGACTGACCCCAACACCGAGGGCGAAGCAACCGCGACCTATTTGGCCCGGCTGCTCCGGGACTTCCCGGATCTCGAGGTCACTCGGTTGGCCTCCGGCATGCCGCTCGGCGGTGACTTGGAGTTCGTCGATGAACTCACCTTGTCCCGCGCGCTGACGGGCCGGCTGAAGGTCTAGGCCCGCCAACCGGCCGCTGACCAGTCAGCTCGGCCGGTCGCGCGAAACCACAAAAACTAGCGCTCGCTCTTCGGACGCGGCTTGGACAGGATGCGCTCTTCGCGCAGCTTATCCACGACCTCAAGGTCCAGAGGAGCCAGGCTCGACAGGTCCTGGTCGGTCGCGCGGGCCAGCAAAAGATCAGCCAGCTGCGGATTGCGAGCCAACACAGGTCCGTGCAGGTAGGTACAGATAATCGAGCCCTGCACCGCGCCCTCGACGCCACCGGCGGGGTTAAGTGCAGCAACGTCTACTCCCGGAGCAATCCCGGAGTCCGCCTGCTCCACTTCCGGGCCAGAGTTGCCCACGCCACGGACAACCCGACCAAGCGGCTTCGCATCGGTACCCAAGGTCGTGCGACCCATGTGGTTTTCGAAGCCAGTCAGCGGGCTGGCGTCGACGTCGTCAAGCAAACCGTTCGTGGGATCGATGAGCGTGCAGATTTCGCCGATTGCGCGCGTGGGCAGCGAATCGGTGGTGCAGTCGACAAGACCGAGACCTGCGACATCGCGTCCGCCCGCGCGGAAAGAATTTCCGAAAATCTGGAAGCCCGCGCAAATCGCGAGGATCTGCTTGCCGGCATCGGCTGCCTTCTTAATACCGCCGTCGTTGATCAGGTGCTCCACCGCGATGGTCTGCGCGACGTCCTCGCCGCCGCCGACGGTGTAAATGTCCAGGTTGGTGGGGACGGAATCGCCCAGCTTGATCGGGACGATCTCGGCGTCAATCCCACGCATCCGCGCGCGTTGTCGCAGCACCAGCGCATTTCCATCATCGCCGTAGGTGCCCAGCACGTCCGGGAGGATCAGACCGATAGACAGCTCGCTCATTTACTTTTCCTCCTGTGCTCGTTCGATGTCGCGCTTCAGATCGCGGAAGGCGGTGTAGTTCGCCAGCACCTCAACTCGGGTGACGCTTGACGACGACCCCCGCGCCTCACACGACCGGATCGCCTGCAGCGGATTTGCGACCAACCTCGCATCAATGCCCGCATACAGCAACCGCACCGCGAGGTCAGTTCCGCGTTCGCCCGCGGATAACACATCCATGCCGTCGAAGTCTTCGAAGCGGACATCCCATAGCCAGGACAGGTCCTCGCCGTCGGCGACGTGACCGTTGACCGCGATGACCACTGCATCCGCAGTGCGATCGACCATGGACAGCGCCTCTTGCCAGCCGGCTGGGTTCTTGGCCAGCAGCATGCGCACGTGCTTCTCGGCGCCCTTGTCATCCCGCACAACCATGGTGGAGTAGCGGCCTGCAACGTTGTCGACGGTCTCGGTGGCCCGGAGGGATTTCTCCAGGTCCGCGCCCATATCGACAGCGCCCGCGATTGCCAAGGTGGCGTTGCCGCGGTTGGCGTTGCCCGGCAGCGTGAGGTTCATCGGCAGGGTGTCGCCGGCCGGCGTGATGACTCCCTCCGCAGTGATGCGGTAGTCCGGCTCTGGCCGCTTGAACTCCGAGCCGTCCGGGAGTGGCTTCACGGCGTACCAGTTGTGGCCGTCCTGGATGATGGGGCCGCCGGTACGCGGGGAAGAGGTGGCATCGTTGGTCCAGCCACCGCCCGCGGAGACCCAAATAACCTTCTTGGCGTCCCAGGCAGCCGACGCGATGAGTGGGTCGTCGCAGTTGGCGATGACCGTCGCCTGCGGGTTCGCATCCACCGCAGCACGGAGTGTGGCCTCAATCTTGTTGATCTCGCCGACGCGGTCGAGCTGGTCGCGGGAAAGGTTCAGCAGCACCAGGACCTGCGGTTTCAGATCCTCTGCGATGTGCGGGACGTGTAGCTCATCGACCTCCAGGACCAGGCTGTCCGCATCGGGAGTGGCGAGCAGCGCGGAGATAATACCCGCGTCCATGTTGTCGCCGCCTTCGTTGGTGGCCACGTTGTGGCCAGCGGCGCGCATGGCGGCCGCGAACATACGGGTGGTGGTGGACTTGCCGTTGGTGCCAGTGATGATCGCGGCCGGGCGTCCCTTGCCGAGGGAAGCCAGAATGCGCGGGTCAATCTTCTGCGCAATTAGGCCACCAATCATGCCACCCGCGCCGCGACCGGACTTCCGGGAGGCCCAGGTGGCGGCGTGAGCGGCGGATGTGGCGAGGCCGGCGCGCAGGCGGGCGCCGGTGCCGCGCAGGCCACGAGAACTATTCGAGTCGCGGGAGCCACTCGAAGCAGTACCGTGCGGGCTGGCATCCGCGCTATCAGCGGAATGCGATTGCGGAGAGGTGCCATTTGTCATGTGTGTAAATATTACGCGCACGAAAGGGCTAGGCCTAAGAAGCAGGCCTGTGAGGCCTGATGGGATTTGTGGGAGGTCTCCCTGCGGAGCCTTGAAATCTGAACTTTGAGGTGATTGCGATCATGTTGATCTTCGGGGATTAGGCGGTCATGCGGCGGAAGAGAGGAAGGAGATTACCGAGGTGAGAAAGCGTATTTGAGGAATCGAATTCAAGCACTGAATCAAAGAATTATTGTTTTGATTCATGTGTTGCCCTATACTGTCCACTAGCAGATAAGGGGGAAGAGGTATGGCTAATACAGAAAGCAACTTCTTCGGCGCGCGCTTGCATCAGTTGCGCACAAATCGTGGCATGACCACACGTGATTTGGCTGACGCCACCGATGGTGTGGTGTCGCAATCTGCAGTCAGTCGCCTGGAAAATGGCAAGGCGACTTACTCACTTGAGCAGGTTATGGCGCTTGCGTGGGCTCTTGGCGTGCCGTTGGATGAACTTGTGGAGGAAAACCCGGTCAGCCAGCGTGTGCAGGCCGTGGCCCGCACTTCACAGGATGGCGCGAGTGTTAAGGGAGCGCGGGAGATGCTTTTGCCTTACCTGCAGCTTCGAGTGCTGCTAACTCAAAATTAAGGAGGGTTCCCCATGTGCAGTGCGAGCAAGGAGGGGCTCGACCTTGCTATAGAGTTCCGCAAGAAGCACACCCTAGGAAATGATCCAATCGCCGACATCGCTGGCTTTATGCAGTTGGTTAATGCAGATTTTATGATTCTGGATTTACCAGCCAATGTTGATGCACTTGCTTTGCGTGACCCCGTGACGGGAGCGACAGTCATTGGAATTGCGAAGTCATCCGTTCCTTACCGTCAGCGGTTTACCGTTGCGCATGAAATTGGGCATTTTGTTTCCAATGATTTCGAGTCCTCGAAAATCGTTGCAGATGATGAGCACTCTGAGCCTGGAATATACGCCTGTGGCAAGCGTGATTATCAGGAAGTTCGTGCTGATGCCTTCGCTCGTAATGTGCTCTGCCCAACTGATGGGTTGAAAACAGACCAGAACCTCGGCGAGCTTATCGGTGGAGGTGACGTCCTTGCTGCGTTGTCCCATGTCGTTCGCAAGTATCAAATTTCGCCGCGAGTCGCACTTATTCAGATGAGGCGCGCAGACCTCATTAGCGAAGGGCAATCGGAAGAACTGAAAGGTGTATCAGCTCCCACGCTGGCTGCCCGGTATGGCTGGAAAGCTGACTATGACCGCGCGGTAAAGGTCTCCGAACTAGTGCAACCATCAGCGCGGTTGGTGAAAGACGTATATCGCGCTTACGAACAGGGGATAGTCGACCTTCCCAGCATTGCTTTTGCTGAAATGAGCAGTGTCGATGAGGTGAAGGAGCTGATAAGTGCATCGCAGTCACAGTTACCGCCATTGAGGCATGATGCGAATGTGCAGAATCAGGATGCGGCTGACACGGAAGCAGATCCCTTCGCGGAACTAGACGCTTTCTTCGGCGATGGTCCCGATAGTTTAGAAAGCGCCCAATAAACGATGGCTGGTTACCTCCTAATAGCTGATACAAGCGTACTTCTTAATTTCGTATGTTCGAAGAATCACCAGTATTTGCTCGACTTCGCAGGCAAGAAGACCATCAGCATTCCAGGAGCAGTCAAAAATGAAGTCGAACGCAAATTGGATAAACGGCGCTTCAACTGCGGAAAGAGACACTGGGATTGGTTTCTGGGGCACCCGAATGTCGAAGTTCTCGACGATGACCACAAAAAACTTTATCCCTATGTTCGCCTCTATTCTGGTCCTGGCTATACCTTTCAAGGGGGCAAAGCTAAACACCTGGGAGAGTACATCGCTATCGCCCATTGTCTTTATGCGAAAGATCAGGGTAAGGGCGTAGCCACTGCGCTCATCATGGATGATGGTGATGCCTGTGAGCTAGCGCGGAAGCAAGAAGCTGGATACATTTTCAATACCGAGCACGTGCTACTGCAATGCGTGAAGTCGGGCTCTATTGGGTCGCGCGGGCAAGCCAAGGAAATTTGGGAAGACCTCCAGAAATTTGATGTCCTAGTCAATTTTGAGCACACCAAACTTAATGGCAAGAGTCTGTATAAAAAGGCCGCCGAAAAATGATGAACCCTGACATCACTTTCTACTACGACCGCGATTGTGGGTTCTGCGAGGCAAGCGTGACCCTTCTGGCCAAACTCAGTGGTGTCCGCATGATTGGTGCTAGTCCCGAAGACCAGTCCTTGCCAGAGGAAGTTCGTCAACACATCTCAGCTGAGGCGGTCGCCATGCTTCCAACCCCGGCGGTCGCCACAATCCCAGCCGAAGCAGCAGTCGGTGAACCTGGTGCTAAGAGCGGCCGAGAATTTCGGTACGGCCACGAGGCGATAGGTATCGCCTTGCGTGAGGGCGGCACCAAGGCACTATTCCGATGTGCGGGCACATTCCTGCTCTTCCCGCCACTGACAAAACTGTGGAGCTTTATCTATAAGGTTGTCGCTTCCAACCGTCACAGAATCAGCGCGGTCCTGGGGCTTAACGCCTGCAAACTAGACTCCACAAGATGACTATCCGGCAGGCCCGTTGCCCCAGTGCCACTGCAATTACCCAATGAGCAGCCACCGAGTCAGCCGTTAGCCTCGTCCTTCACAGCGGCCGGCGACATCTCTCCGACCAGTCGCAAGAATGCCTCATCGGAAACGATCGGAATGTCCTTCCGGTGGGCATGCATGGCCTTGCCCGTCAGTTGATCCGGAGTCACATCCGCAGGTCGGTTACACACCAGCACCGATGACTCTCGCGTGACCTTCTCCGAGTAGGCCAGCCCAGCCCGCACTCCCGCCTCAATCAGCTCATCCGGGTCCAGCGACACCTCTGGCGCCACGACGAACTCCATGCCCTCCGCGAGCTTCCGCCCCGGCGTATAGCGGCCGGGGTTCTCCACGGGGCGCGGCGCCTCCATCGCGTCGACACGCACTGCCGAGCGCTGCAGGCCCACAATGTCTTCGCGCAGCTGGTCGGGCGTGTACATGTTCACGGTTGCGCCCGCATCGAGCCCGCCCTGTGCGCGGAACAGCGCAAGCGTGGTGGTGACGTCATCCAACGTCCGCACTCGCTCCGGCACCGAGATGCCAGCAATCGATGCCTCGGGCGAAGGCACATCGAGGCCATAGGCGCGCGCGACGGCGCGCAGGCGTGCGTCGTCAAGCCGTTTGCCCTGGCGGCGCGCCGTTTCCAACGTATCGGCAATCCGTGCGGGCGCCGGAATTCTCGCGACGCGAGTGCGCGTACGACGACGCCCCCGCTTATTCCGCGCGGATCGCTCACGATTCGCTTGACGACGGGCCCTCTTGGCCTCGGCAACTATAAAACCCCAGACCAGCGGCGCATTATGAGCAACCAACGTGCGCCCATCGAGCGCGTGCGCGAGCTTGGCCTGGATCACCCCGAATTTCGGTGCCCCCTCGAAGTCCGCGGGCTCGAGGCCGTGGAGGTGTGTCGGGCCGGGATCTTCGGTGGGATTGATGACGACATGCCAGGTGTCCACGATGTTGCCGCTGCTGTCGGCGGTGGATACTCCCAGACTGACCAGCCGAGACGTCTTGGGGTGGATGCCCGTGGCCTGGATGGACACGATTGCGTAAGGAGCTTCCTCCGCCGACGAGAACTGCTTGTGCTCGTCAGCGGCCTTTGTTGCGGCGGTCTCGGCTGTGGCCGGTGTGGGTGTGGCTGTGGCCGGTGTGCCAGCGGTACTCGCGCCGGTTGCGATTGCGCCGGTAATAGCCGCGCTGGTCGTGGCCGCGTCGGTGGTGGTTGAGGCCGGCGTAGCTGCGTTGGTCGTGGCTGCGTCCGTTGTGGTGGAAGCCGGTGCTGTTGGTGGTGTTTTCGCGCCCGCTGCCGACGCGCGTTGAGAACGGCGACGATTCCGCCGCCGCCTCTTCGTCTGAGAAGAGGTCCCAGTCGCTTTGCGCTCCTCGCGCGCCGATTCAGTCATGCCTCAAGACTAGCGGGTGCGCTCACCCGCGGAGAAAGTGACTAGGTTTATGACACTTTGAGCACAAATTTTGCCACGAAAGTGTCATAAACCTAGTCAGTAACTTGGGCACTAGCTCGGCCTCAAGCTCAGAAGGACCGTGGGGCACGGTCACACGGGTCCCGTAAACCACGCAAACTACAAAAACCACGCAAGCCCCAATAGTTTTTCCCCCGACTGGGTGCTCAGCCGAAAAGGAATGGAACCGCGAGGGCAATTTCCGCGCCTTATTAAATAGGGGCCACAAAACAGTGCCACAAGCCAAGGCCACAAATAGCGCCACAAATAGAGCCACAAAACAGTGCCACAAAAATAGGGACGAAATAACTACCACGGGGCAACAGCCACAGGACAACAACCACGGGGCGGGGGAGAAATGGTCAACAAGAAACGCAAGCAACTGGTGGCGGACCAGTTTGGAATCATTAGGCCAGATGACCAGCCGGGGAATGGATACCGCGAGGTCGCAAGGCAAGCGCGGGCCGGTTATCTGGAGCGGCTTTGCCGAGGTCACTATGTAGTCGCGCACGCCTGGGAGGGGCTCCACCGCGAGAAACGCCTGGCTATTACTGCTTTGGCGGTGGTCTCCGAGACGTCGTCAGGCGTTATTTCGGGAGCTGCAGCGCTGGCCTTGCACGGTTCGTGGGTGCTGGTGCGCGATGCGAAGATTGTGGTCGTGGGCGGGAGTCAGGAGTTCCACGGCATCGACTATTGCATGCGCCTGCGCTCGGAGATCCATCTGGATCACACGCAGGGGCTCGCGGACCGGCGGGTCGCGGTGCTCGCGCGTGCGGCCTTCGATGAGTGTCGCGTCCGGTTCAGGCAGAAGGGGCCGGAGTCCGTGTCGTGGCGGGCGGCGGTGTTGGCTGTCGAAGGTGCGCTGCGGCATGGCGCCACGCGCGATCAGCTTGAGGAGCTCCCGGTGCATTATCCCAGCGTGCGGGGTCAAGAGCTGTTTCACCGTGCGCTCGCGGTCTGTCACGGTCGCTGCGAAACGGCCGGTGAGGCGCTGACTAAAGCCGCTCTTCTCGAGCTCGGACTGAAGTTCCACGAGCAAGCCGAAATCTGGACTCGCGGCACCAGCCACGATCCGCCGCACTTTCTCGCCCGCGTGGATTTTTATATCCCTGACCTGCTGCTTGTCGTGGAGTTCGATGGCCACATCAAGTATTCGGCAAGCGAGGTCGCGCCGACGCCTGCGGCTCAGTCCGAGCTGCTCACGCGGGAGACCTACCGCGAGCGTTCGCTGCGCGCAACGGGGCTGGATGTCGCGCGGGTGGTGTGGAAAGAGGTGGAATTGCACGCAGTTCGCTTATCGACGCTCCGTTCAATCCTCATCGAGCGCGAACGCGTGGTAGCCGCAGGTGGGGTGACTTTCCGTGCGGATGTGCGCAATGCTGGCCCGTTGATTGGGTAGTTGGGTAATTGGGTAGTGGGGCCGAGGGACCGCTGGATAGTTTGCCCCAAAAAGAAAGTGACTAGGTTTATGACACTTTGAGCACAAATTTTGCCACGAAAGTGTCATAAACCTAGTCAGTAACTATGTGGAGTTTAAGCCAGTGCGCGGTTGACCGCGCTGGTGACTGCCTTCAGCGATGCGTAGGTGATGGAACCAGCGATGCCGGAGCCCCAGACCTTGGTGCCGTTGACATCTGCGAGGACGTAGGCCGCAGCCTCGGCATCGTCACCTGCGGTGCGAGCGTGCTGGACGTATTCCTGAACCTCGACGTTGATGCCGAGCTTCTCCAGGGCGTTGGCGTAAGCGGCCAGCGGGCCGTTGCCGACACCCTCAACGGTCTGCTCCTTGCCCTCGTAGACGATGTGAGCCTTGATCTTGGTGGCGTCCGACTCGTTCTGAGGGGCATCGACAGTCAGGGCAATCTGCTCGAGTGGAGCCTCGCGGTCCAGGTACTCACCTGCGAAGATGTCCCAAATCGCCTTGGAGTTGACCTCGCCGCCCTCGGCGTCGGTGACTGCCTGCACGACGGAGGAGAACTCGACCTGCATGGAGCGCGGCAGGTTCATGCCGTGGTCCGTCTTCATGATGTAGGCCACGCCGCCCTTGCCGGACTGGGAGTTCACGCGAATAACGGCCTCGTAAGAACGACCGACGTCCTTCGGGTCGATGGGCAGGTAAGGAACTTCCCAGGTCACCGCGCGCAGGTCCTCGTCGGAAAGCTCCTTGACGGCAGCGCCCGGGCGGACCTTGTCTGCCATTGCGTCGAGGCCCTTGTTCACGGCGTCCTGGTGGGAACCGGAGAAAGCGGTGAAGACCAGGTCGCCGCCGTACGGGTGGCGCTCCGGAACGCGCAGCTGGTTGCAGTACTCGACGGTGCGGCGGATCATATCGATGTCGGAAAAGTCGATTTGCGGGTCGACTCCCTGGGTCAGCATGTTCAGGCCCAGGGTGACCAGGCAGACGTTACCGGTGCGCTCGCCGTTGCCGAAGAGGCAGCCCTCGATGCGGTCAGCGCCGGCCATGTAGCCGAGCTCAGCGGTGGCGATGCCGGTGCCGCGGTCGTTGTGCGGGTGCAGCGACAGAATGATGGAGTCGCGGCGGTTGAGGTTGCGGTGCATCCACTCGATGGAGTCTGCGTAGACGTTCGGAGTGATCATCTCCACGGTCGACGGCAGGTTGATGATGATTGGGTTGTCCGGAGTCGGGTCGATGACATCAACCACGGCGTCGACAACTTCCTTGGCGTACTCAACCTCGGTGCCGGTGTAGGACTCCGGCGAGTACTCCCAGCGCCAGTTGGTGTCCGGGTAGTCCTTCGCGATGGTCTTAATCAGCTCCGCGGCGTCGGTGGCAATCTTCTTGATTGCGTCCTTGTCCTTACGGAACACAACATCGCGCTGCAGGATCGAGGTGGAGTTGTAGAAGTGAACGATGACGTTCTTTGCGCCGGCACATGCCTCGAAGGTGCGGCGGATCAGGTGCTCGCGAGCCTGAACCAGAACCTGGATGGTGACATCGTCCGGGATCATGTTCTTCTCAATGATCTCGCGCACGAAGTTGTAGTCAGTCTGGGAAGCGGACGGGAATCCGACCTCAATTTCCTTGTATCCCATCTGGACCAGCAGCTCGAACATGCGGCGCTTGCGCTCCGGGCTCATCGGATCAATCAGTGCCTGGTTGCCGTCGCGCAGGTCGACGGCACACCAAACCGGTGCCTTGGTAATGCGCTTGTCCGGCCAGGTGCGGTCCTTCAGCTGGAAGTCCTGAACTTCCTGGTCGTAAGGCAGGTAGCGGTTGGTTGCCATCTGGGAGTTGCGCTGCTTATTCCAAGCAGGCTGCCCTTCCGGAATCTCGCCAGCAGGAGTGGAGATTACAGAAGGAGCGGAAATAAAAGCGTCGGAAGGAGACATGTTGTGGGCCTTTCTAATTCGGACTTTTCTTGTAGGCCGGCACAACTAACCCCGCGACGGGGAGCCGGCCTTAAACCCAAGCCCCGCCGCGGCATAGAAGCAGTAGTCCGCGTTGCATGTGATGTACCTTACCCCTTTGTTTATATGATTTTCATCATTCGGGGGTTTTAGTGGGGGAAATATGCGCGGGTTTCTGTGTCAAAAGGGTTCTGCGCCGTGGGGCTCCGTGCAGTGAAAGGCGTTGCCGACGGCCCGCACCCAACTCACCCCGCCCCCAGTGCGCGCACTCACCCCGCCCCCAGTGCGCCCACTCATCCCGCCCAGCTCAGCCATCCACTCAACTCATCCCGCCCATCGATAGTTCTAAAGCTAGGACCAATGTATTTAGCGGGGTAAAGATGATAGCGTCCTTAAGGTGCAAACTAGCTGGTCTATTCTGAAGCGAGACTTGCGCCGTCTCCGCAATAGCCCAAGAGTGTGGGTGATTATCATCGGCGTGATGATTACCCCTGCCTTGTATTCCTGGTTCAACATCCCGGGCTTCTGGGATCCGTATGAGCACACCGAGAACATCGGCGTGGCAATTGTGAATGAGGACAAGGGCGCGAGTTCCTCGGTTACCGGAAGTCTCAATATCGGTAACCAGGTGGTCAAACAACTAAAAGAAAATCATGAACTGGGCTGGCAGTTCCCCGATGCCGAGAAGGCAGACCGAGATCTAAAGCGCGGCAAGGTCTATGCCGAAATCACCATTCCGCCGAATTTCTCGCAGGAAATGGTCGATCTGATCCAAGGGCAGGGGCATCCAGCAAAACTGACCTACCGCGCTAACCAGAAGATCAACGCAATCTCGCCGCACATCACGGCGCAGGGCGCGTCCGGCATTGATGGCCAGATCTCCGCGTCCTTTAATAAGGAGATCGCGAAGGCGGTCACCGAGCAGGTCAAGGAAGCTGGCGATCTGCTGCAGGGTCGGTTCGATGCGGCCCGTCTCAATTCCGCTGATGCTTTCCAGGATGTTGCTGATGCGGTTGCCAATAGCCGCGATGAAGTCGGCGCTATCCAGGAGCAGATTGGCGATCTGCAGCCGACGATTGCGCAGATTAAGAAGACTCTTGGCAGCGTAGATACGGCCCTCGACGATGCCCAGGATGCGTTGACGCAGGTGCAGGCGATTACTGGTGAGCTCAACAACGAGGTCCTGAATTTCTCCGCGGATCTCAACGACGCCTACCTACAGGGCAGTACCGCCCTGGTAGAGGGCACCGGTAACGCCAATGCCGCGATTGGCGCGATGACCGGCAATCTGCAGGGCGCAATTTCCCGTTCGGATTCCGCGACGGCTGCGGCGGAGGACATCGTCAACCAGGCGGATCAGGTCATTGGTGGGCTGAACTCGCTGCTGGATGCCAGCCCGCTCAACGGCCCGGATAAACAGGCAATCCAGCGCACAATCGATGCGCTCGACGAGAGCAACGCCACCAATAAAGAGCTGGTGGAGGGCCTGAAGAATGTCTCCGGCTCGGCGCAGGGAACTCTCGACTCCCTCAACGCCACCAGCGAGGCGTTGGCGCAGGCCACTAAGGACGGCAAGGCTGCCTCGGATCAGATCCGCCAGGCGTCCAAGGACGCACTCCCGCAGTTGAGCAGGGCCCTTAATCAGCTCAACGCGCGCGTGGGTTCGTACGCGGCGGCGCTTGGCGCGCAAAAGGACACCGTCCGGGAAACGTCCGCGCTTCTCGACGCTACGAGTGGGCAGCTTTCCGCTGCGACTCAGGTCCTCGAGAGCTTCAAGGCTGACCTTGATGGCGTACGCGATGGCCTGGAAACCGCGCGTCTCGATGTTCTTACCCTGGGTACCACCGAAGAGCGCGAAGCCATGAACATGGTCAATGACCTCGACCCCGAGGGAATTTCGCAGTTCCTGAGCGATCCGGCCGAGATCCAGACTGAGGCCGTGTTCCCGGTGGATCACTACGGCTCGGGTATGGCGGCGCTGTTTACCAACCTGTCGTTGTGGATTGGTGCGTTCATTCTGATTGTGATTTTCCGCGTGGAAGTCGACGCGGAAGGTTTCAAGGAAATCACGGTGGGCCAGGCGTACATGGGCCGCACATTGCTGCTGGGCATCATCGCTACTTTCCAGGCGCTGATTGTCTCTATCGGTGACATCGTCATTGGTGTGCAGCATGTCAGCGCGGTTGCGTTCGTCCTCACCTGTGTCGTGGTGGAGTTGTGTTATCTCGCCATTATTTACAGTTTGGTGGCGGCGTTTGGCCACGTGGGACGTGGTATTGCCGTAGTGCTCGCGTTTATTCAGATTCCTGGCGCCGCCGGTCTCTATCCAATTGAGATGACCCCGGACTTCTTCCAGGCGCTGAATCCGTTCTTGCCGTTGACCTACGGCATTGATGCTCTCCGCGAGACCATTGGTGGTTTCTACTCGAATTACTACCTGAAGAACATGCTCACCTTGATGGCCATGGCAGTGGTCGCCTACGTGGTCGGTTACTGGCTGCGCCGCAGCCTGTCCTCGGTCAATGTCTTGGTTAACCACCAGCTTGAAGAGGGCGGACTGGTCAACAACGAAGAAGTCCACCTGGTCGGTAGCGGATACAAGCTCAGTGACCTCGTCTTTGCGCTGCGTAACCGCGAGGAGTACCAATCGCGAGTCGACGAGCGGATGGAGAATCTGCGTGGCAGCTACACGCTGTTCATGCGCATGGCCATTGGCATCGCCGTGGCCGCCCTGGTGGTGCTGGGTATTTTGGCCCGTAACTACCCGGATCAGAAGGCCCTGTTCTTCGGTCTGGCTTGCCTGTTTGTGCTGCTCTGCCTCGCCTACATCGCGGTGCGCGAGTACGTCAAGCAGTCTGTGATTCACGCCCAGGAGCTCAGCGAGATGTCGGAGGAGGAGCTGCGCGCCTACATGGAGCACCAAACTTCCCATCCGCATGCGTACTCGCTGGAAAATGCTGGTGATTCGTTTGAGCCACAGGCGAAGGTGTCGTCGGCAAGCGTGAAGACTTCCCCAGAAGGTGAAGCCTAATGAGAAACGTTCTTGAAATTGTGCGGAATGACTTTCGGGTGATCCGCCAGAACACGATGACCGGCATCATGGTTTTCGGCCTGGTGCTGATTCCGCTGCTGTTCACCTGCTTTAACGTGCTGGCCAGCTGGGAGCCGTTTGAGAACACCGAAAAGCTGAAGATTGCGGTCGCCAGTAATGACCGTGGTCATCGCACGGATATCGGTGCGATTGACGTCAACTTGGGCAATGAGGTGCTGTCGAAGCTGAGCCGTAATCACGACATCGACTGGCAGATTACGGATTCTGAGGACGCCATCGACGGCACTAAGTCCGGTGACTACTACGCGGCAATCGTGCTTCCGGAGAACTTCAGTACCGAACTGATGACCTTCTACGTCCGGGGCACCAAGGCGCCTAAGCTGACGCTCTATACGAATGAGAAGAAGAACGCGCTTTCGTCAATCATTACGAGTAAGGGCGCGAGTGGCGTTATTCAGGAGATTGACAAGAACTTCACGCAGGTCGTCGCCAGTGTTGGGCTGGGCGCGATCACCTCGCTGGATGAGTACCTGAACACCTCGGACTCCAAGCAGGCACTGACGCGCGTGCAAAACCGCGTTGATGACACCGCCGCGCGGCTGCGCTCCGGTGCGCAGACTGCTCGTTCGCTGTCTACGCTGGTGGAGACCACCGTGCCGCTGGTGGAGACCGCGGATTCCATTTTGGAAAACGCTGGTGCGCGGATGGACATTCTGCGCAATGGTTCGGGTGACGGCAACGTCGCAGGCGATCTGGAAGCCGCGGTCGGCAATGTTCGCGACTCGGTTAGCACGGCGCTCGACGCAACGCAGTCGAGCTACGAAGGCGTGCGCGACCGCGTCAACGAGCTTGTCGACGGCACCCAGGCCACCAGCGGCGCGACCGCAGATACCTTTGACGCGATGGCGGCCAAATTCGGCCAGCAGGCCGATGGCCTGACTGCGATGCGCGACCGCCTGGAGGACACCGTTGGGGCAGTGGTTCCGGGTGTCGCTAAGCCGGGCTATGACCGCGCGATTTCCGATCTGAACACCTCGATTGCTCGCACCCGTGGGCTGCAGGAGAGTTTCTCCGCCGTGGCGGCGGATTTGCGCGGTGGCCGGGATACGGGATCGTCGATAAGCCAGGCGAAGGACGCTTTCACGGCTGCGATTGCCGCTGTGGAAAATGCCAAAAACTCCTACGAGCAGAACCTGCGCCCGCAGATCGACGCACTGTCGGAGCCGGTGTCGCGTCTGAGCAACGACATCGAGGTCATTGGCGAGGACATTCGCGGCATCCGCGGTACGATTTCCGGCTCGCCGGTGGATACGCTTCGTAAGACCAGCGCCGCCACGATGGGTCTGAGCACCCGCTTTGATGATTTGGCCGCTCGCTTCGACGAGATTCACAACGCGCTGGAAGAGGCGAAGGACACCGGTGACCTCTCGCGAATTGCTGAGGCCGTCGGTGATGACCCAAGTGCCCTGGCAGCGCAGTTGGCCGCGCCGGTGCAGGTCGAGGAGGACCCCGTCTTCCCAGTCCAGAGCTTCGGTGCGGGTATGGCGCCGTTCTATGCGACCCTCGCGCTGTGGATCGGTGCGCTGCTGTCGTCGGTGCTGATCCGCACCACGGTCCGTAGCCGCGGCGGTCAGAAGGTCGGCGATGAGGTCGGTGCTGATGAGGTCGAAGCTGCGGTCGATGAGGCGCAGAGCGATGAGGCGCTCGATGATGCGCAGAGCGATGCAGCCGCTGAGGTCGGCGATGATGCTGACGCTGAGGCCGAGAAGTCCAGCGACCAGCAAATCAACGCTGCCCAGACCGATGACTACACCCGCGCCGAGAAGTACTTCGGCCGGTTCGCCACCTTCGCCACCGTTGGCCTAGTTCAGGCCACGCTGATGGTGTTGGGACTCCAGGTGTACGTGGGCATCGATCCCGCACACCGATTCCTGATGCTGCTGGCCGGCTGGATCATCTCGCTGGTGTTCATGATGATCGTCTTCTCGTTCGTCTTCACCTTCGACAATGCCGGCAAGGCCATCTGCGTGCTGTTGCTGGTGATGCAGGTCTCGGCTGCAGGTGGCGCGTATCCGCTGCCTCTGGTGCCGCAGTGGGTCCAGAACATTAGCCCGTGGCTGCCGGGTACCTACGCGATTGACATGTTCCGCAGCTCCATCGCCGGTATCTACGAGGCCGACTACTGGAAGCTGATGTTCATGTTGGCGCTGTTCATCATCCCGTCGCTGATCCTGGCACTGGGCCTCCAGCGCATCTTTGAAAAGGGAATCAACGACATCAAGGACGCAATCGGGGAGACGAAGGTGATGGCCACCTCGTAAGGGGGCCTAATCCTCCGCCTCGTCGCTCTCGCGCTCGGCCTCCGGTTCGCTCTTGCCGTCGCGCGAGAGCTTCCGCAGCCACCAAATCAGCAGCGCAATAATCACCGCCGCTGCTGCCAGGATGGCCCACATCCACCACTGCCACTGCGAACCGCTGCCGTCGAACACGGATTCCTCGTCAGGATCCATCGGCACCTGGTGCCCCGTCACCAGCAGGCGGTGCGTGTTAATGCCGTAAGGCGTGCACGTAATCAGGGTGATTAGGTCTTCTCCGGGGACGCGTCGTAAAGCATCGGTTTCATCCGGCTTTACGACGGCTACGTCGTGGACCTCATACTTCAACTTATGACCCGCGACTGCGATGTAGAACGCGTCGCCCTTTTTGACCTTGTCGAGGTTGTCCCACAGCGTCGCATTTTGCAGACCCGTATGCGCCGACAGCGACGCGTGGCGACCTTCACCCTCGCCCACGCCGCCGACCGGGAAGTCGGTGCCGTAGAGGTGACCGACCCCGCGCGAAAGCGATTTTTCCGAAGTGCCGTGGAAAATGGGCAGGTCAGAGTTGATGGACGGGATGACGATGCGGCCGAGCGCGTCGGTCTCGCCAAGCACGTCGAGGTAGTGACGATAGCGCTGGTACTCCGGGGAAGACTCGTCATCGGAGGTGGTCCAGGCGTCGCCGGGATTGACCTCGCCGAGGCTGGCGTTGTACTCGTGGGCCTCGTTCCAGGCGGTGTCCAAGACCTCAGGAGGAGCGGATTTCTCCAGCTTGGAGTACTCATCTGCGGCGCGGGCCTGCAGGAAATTGTTCCACTGCGTTGCGACAACCGGGTACAGCAGCACTCCCAAACCACCAATGATCAACAGCAGGGCGATGATGGTGTTCGAGTTGAGCTTCTTGCCTTTTTGGGGCTTTGCTTGGGTTTTGGATGCGGCGCTGGCGTTAGTATCGTTTGCGCGTTCGGACTTCCGCTTAGATGTCGGTTTAGATGCCCGCTTGGAATGGGAATGACGCCCCATCGAATCCTACCTTTGGTGACCTTGTGCATAGCGGCCACGGGGTCTTTCTCACCGGGAATAGTTCCCGGTCAGGGGATAGCCAGGCCGACAAATCGCTAACGACTTAATAAGTGCAAATACCAATGTAGGTGATGCGGCCCGGGAGAGTTGAACTCTACTCACCGCGCTGTGGCATCGGTGGAATCTGTGGTGGTGTTTGCGGTGCTGGTGGTGTCGGTGTTTGCGGTGTTTGCATCGGCTTTTGCGGAGCTTGGGGCGCTTGTGGAGGCTGTGGCGGTGGCTTCTGCCGGCCGAGCCGCCAGGGTAATAGTGGCAGAAATCATGGTCGCCAGTGCGATAAACAGCGCCACCCACTGCACACCAACTGCCTGGAAGCGTTCACCAAGAACGATGTATCCCAAGCTGAAGGCAACAATCGGCTCCACGACGGTCATAGCTGGTAGCGAAGCCTGCAACGGTCCCGCGTTAAAAGCCGCCTGCTGCAGGCCGACGCCAATAACCGCCAGTGCCACCAGCAGCCAGAGTTCCCAGGAGAGCAGGAGCTGGACGAGTCCGTCGTTGACATAGGTATCGACCACCGACTTAGACAGCAGCGCGACGAAGCCGTACAGCCAGCCGGTTGCCGTGCCGAGCAGCAGGGCCTTCGGGTTCTGGCGTAGCACTCCGCGCTGTTTGGTGTCTGAGCCGCCACCGGTGCCGGTGCCGGTGTTGGGCCACTGAACTGCAGCGGCGTATAGTCCGCAGGTGACCACGCCACCGGCGGCAAGAGCCCATCCCCACAGGTAGGTGGGGATATCGGTGGAGCCGGCAGTCGGCTTGCCGAGCAACACCAGCGTCGCCACCGCAAAAGTAAGCGCCACGGACCAAATCATCTCTGACCGCGAAATCCGCCGACCATTGACCTTCGCCGCCAGCGGGAGCGTGAGCATCAGCTTCATAACCAACAACGGCTGTACCAGGAGCAACGTGCCAAATGCCAACGCTGCGACCTGAAATACATACCCGGCAATCGCCAAAGTCGAGCCTAGCCACCAGCGTGGCAGCTTCAGGGTCTTCGCCACTCCGCGAAGTGTGCTGGTGCCCTCTTCCAGTGTTCGGGAGAGGTTGTGGCGGATGACGGTTCCCCACGCGATGCTGAGCGCGGACAGCAGTGCCAGTATCGCAGCGAGAAGGTCATTGTTCACGTAGGAAATGCTAGGCATGCAACACTTGTCATGTCCACTTCGCAGGGGTTGGGCGGGGCAGTGTTTTGTGCCCGCAGCGCCTCGGGGAGTAGCTGGCGGATTAGCTGGTTCGGCCAAGATGCTGACTGAGCCCGGGCCGGGGAGCCCGGAGTGGAGCTGACTGAGCCCGGGAGTTCCTGGCGCAGTACCGAGAGTTACTGACCTAGTTTATGTCAGTTTTGACAAGTTTCAGGGCTTATTTTTGTCATAAACCTAATCAGTTTCACATTTGCAGCCCGCTGGCAGCCCGCAGCCGCGCCCGATTCACACCCAACCGACACCCAACCCACAGCCCAAGCACCCCAGCCGTCACACTCTCAACGCGCAGCCGCGCTCACCCCACGCCCAACCACGACTCCACGCAACCACGATCCCGCAAACCCCCACGCAACCCGCCCCAAAACCCCCACGCAACCCCCACAAGCTACGTTTTGGTAACCCACTATGTAATTACGAATGCAACTCAAGTAAATTGAGTCAATAATAGTTACTTGCATATAGTTGCCTAGTTTTTGGAGGTTGCCGACCATGGCACTGGTTGTGCAGAAGTACGGTGGTTCATCCCTGGAGAGCGCCGAACGCATTCGTCGTGTTGCAGAACGAATTGTGGAAACCAAAAAGCAGGGCAATGACGTCGTGGTTGTGTGCTCCGCAATGGGCGACACCACCGATGAGCTTCTGGACCTCGCTGAGCAGGTCAACCCGGTCCCGCCGGGACGCGAGATGGATATGCTCCTGACCGCCGGTGAGCGTATTTCCAATGCACTGGTCGCTATGGCGATTGCAAGCCTCGGTGCCTCGGCCCAGTCTTTCACCGGTTCGCAGGCCGGCGTGATCACCACGGAGCGCCACGGTAACGCCCGCATTGTCGAGGTCACTCCGGGGCGTGTCCGTGAGGCTCTCGATGAGGGCCATATCTGCCTAGTGGCCGGTTTCCAGGGTGTAAACCGCGAGACCAAGGACGTCACTACGCTGGGCCGTGGTGGCTCGGATACCACTGCGGTTGCTCTCGCGGCAGCCCTAGAGGCGGACGTCTGCGAGATTTACTCCGACGTGGACGGCGTGTATACCGCGGATCCGCGCATTGTGACGGACGCGCAGCGTTTGGACAACATTTCCTTCGAGGAGATGCTGGAGATGGCCGCGGTTGGCGCGAAGATTTTGCAGCTGCGAAGTGTCGAATACGCCCGCGCTTTTAATGTTCCGTTGCGTGTGCGTTCGTCGTATAGCAATGAACTTGGCACCCTTGTTGATGGATCGATGGAGGATATCCCTATGGAAGAAGCAGTGTTGACCGGTGTGGCGCATGACCGCTCCGAGGCGAAGGTGACCGTGCTGGGCATTCCGGATGATCCGGGCCAGGCGGCGAAGATGTTCCGCGCGGTTGCGGATGCGGAGATCAACATCGATATGGTGCTGCAGAACGTCTCTACCATCGCGGATAACCGCACTGACATTACTTTCACGTGCCCGCGCGAGGACGCTCCGAAGGCGATGGCGTTGCTGAAGAAGCTGCAGGCTGACAATGACTGGAACGACGTGCTTTACGACGATCACGTGGGCAAGGTCTCCTTGGTCGGTGCTGGCATGAAGTCCCACCCGGGCGTGACTGCGACGTTCTGTGAGGCGCTCGCTGATGAGGGTGTGAATATCGACCTGATTTCCACTTCTGAGATTCGTATTTCGGTGCTGGTTAATGACCAGGATGTCGATAAGTCTGTGAAGGCTCTGCACGACGCTTTCAATCTCGGTGGCGACACCGAGGCTGTTGTTTACGCTGGTACGGGACGTTAAGGAGTTCTTATGACCACGATTGCTGTTGTTGGTGCCACTGGCCAGGTTGGTCGTGTGATGCGCACTCTGTTGGCGGAGCGTCATTTCCCGGCCGATAAGGTTCGTTTTTTCGCTTCTGCTCGTAGTGCGGGCAAGGAGTTGGAGTTCCGCGGCGAGAAGATTGTTGTCGAGGATGTCGCGGCTACTTCTGACGAGGATCTGAAGGGCATTGATGTCGCGGTGTTCTCCGCTGGCGGCACGCTGTCGAAGGAGCAGGCTCCGCGTTTTGCGGCTGCTGGCGCTGTTGTTGTTGATAACTCGTCGGCGTGGCGTAAGGATCCGGAGGTCCCGTTGGTGGTCTCCGAGGTCAACCCGGATGCTTTGCAGGACATCCCGAAGGGAATTGTCGCTAATCCGAACTGCACCACGATGGCCGCGATGCCGGTGCTCAAGCCGCTTCACGACGAGGCCGGGTTGCAGCGTCTGCGTGTGTCCTCCTACCAGGCCGTCTCGGGTTCGGGCCTTGCTGGCGTGAATACTCTGGCTGGCCAGGTGCGCGAGAACATCGACAACCTGGAGAAGCTGACCACTGATGGTTCGGCTCTGGTAGCGGAGGACTTTGGTCCGTACGTCGCACCGATTGCTTTCAACGCGCTGCCGGTGGCCGGCAACTTTGTTGATGATGGTTCGCTGGAGACCGATGAGGAGCAGAAGCTCCGCAATGAGTCCCGCAAGATTCTGTCTATCCCCGAGCTGGCTGTTGCTGGTACCTGTGTGCGTGTTCCGGTCTTCACTGGCCACACGCTGGTGATCCACGCTGAGTTTGAGAATGCTCTGTCCGTGGAGAAGGCTACTGAGCTGCTGGAGTCCGCGCCGGGCGTGAAGGTCGTCGACGTTCCGAATCCGCTTGCTGCCGCTGGTGTGGATGAGTCCCTGGTGGGTCGTATCCGTGTCGATCAGTCGGTTCCGGAGGGGCGTGGCCTGGTGATGGTTGTCTCTGGCGACAATCTGCGTAAGGGCGCTGCGCTGAATACCATCCAGATTGCGGAGCTGTTGGTCGCTGACCAGTAGTTGAGCGCAGTACTTAAAAGCGCAAAAAGTTAAGCCTCGGCACTTAGCGAACTTCGTGCTCTCAATGACAACTACTCCCCACTAGTCGGTAACTGATTTCTCAGTCCAACTAATGGGGAGTAGTTCACATTGTTGCGGTAGGGGGCCTATTTTTTCTTATTGACGCCCACGCTTTCCGCTTGGCTGCAGCGCCAGCGGAATGTGAGATTGTGCGAGCGCAGTGCTGGGGGGGATTGCGTCACGGGAGGCGCCGGCGCCCTATTTGGCGGCGTGAGGATGTGCAGATGTCGCTAGACCGGGGATGCGTGGCCGACGGCGCCGTATTTGGGGCGCTAGCAGGGGTGAATGTCGCTAGAACGGGAATGCGTTAAAGACACTGATTTGCAGCTCCGCAAAACTGCAGGTCAGGGAATTGTCGCAAAATTCGGAGGCGCGCCTGTGCTGACAGATTCCCGTTCTAGCGACATTTCGACCTTCGAAGTGCAACTTTTCCGACAGTTGGTGCCACGAGTTGCAATAGCGCGAGCATCTCGGCATTGAGAGCCAGGGTGGCTAGGGTGGCCAGGGCGGTGACAGTGGCCAGGGTGGCTAGGGTGGCCAGCGTGGCGACGGTGGCCAGGGCGGCGATGGAGTCGGTAGCGGCCGAGCAGGAAGCGGACTAATTTAGGGTAGCCTGTTGTGTGGTTAGCCTTACCTGTGTAATATAGGCTCGATTGCTGTGTTGGCCGTAGCCGAAAGAGGTCATCAGTCTCTTGGGGCTACGGGTACTTTACAGCGTTTCAAAGAGTTCCTTACGCGTTAGGTTTTCACATGTTTCGAAACAATTCGCTGACCCGTCGAGCGGCGCTGAAGACCGCCGCTGTCTTGGCAGCATCCACTCTTGTTCTGTCTGGTTGCTCCCGAGGCGACGACGCGGCGGCGTCAAAAAATGAGGGCACCGGGGACGAGCGCATCGCCGCAGTTGGCCTGGGAGACAGCGATACCTTGCTCGCTCTAGGCATCCAACCAGTCCTCGTAGCGCCCTGGGGTGCTGAGGGAGATGTTGATGCATCTGGCGTCGGCCCATGGGCTACCGAAAAGCTCGGCGACAACAAGCCTGAAGTGGTTTACGGTACTGCCAACGGATTCACTGCTGAAATCCTGGAGAAGATCTCCGCCGCTGATCCGGACAAGATCATTGCGGTGAACTCTGCCGTAGACGCGCAGGCGAAGAAGGCGCTTAATGACATCGCCCCAACCACCGTTAAGCCAGACGGTGCCACGGACTGGCAGATCCCCTGGCGGGATCAGGTCAACCAGATCGCCGGCGCTGTAGACAAGCAAGAAGAAGGCGACAAACTCGTCGAAGAAACGCAGAAGGCCTTCGATGATTTCCAACAGCAGCACCCTGAGCTCAAAGGCAAGCGTGCGGCTATCGTCATGCCTTATCAGGGAAAGATCGGCCTGTACACCTCCGGTGACGGTCGCGGGCAGTTTATCAAGAGTCTGGGCTTCGAGATCCCGAAGGAGCTCGAAGGTAACGGGGGCGAGTTCTACCGCGACATCGCACCTGAGAACTACAGCGACCTCAACAACGTCGATTACCTCTTCATCCTTGATTACCAGGGTGCCGCCGATACCTTGAAGAAGGATCCAACATTCAGCAAGCTGGACGTTGTTCGCGAAGGCAAGGTCCGCTGGATGGACGAAAACGTGGGCAATGCAATGAGTATGCCGAACCCATTGACCATCCCCTGGGCAGTCGACAAGTTCTCTGACGCAATTTAATTGAAAGTGTCCGTTTCAAGAACTCGACATTCTTTGGTGTTTTCCCGGCGTTTGCTTACTTCGGCCGCACTCGTTGGCTTGGCTTTGCTGCTGCTTGCCTCCCTGTACTTGGGTTCCAAAGATCTTTCCATTGGCGAAGTGACCAGCATCCTCATGCATGGTCCGCACCCATCTACGCAATCCGGCATCATTTGGGACTTGCGCGTTCCGCGCACCCTCTTGGCTGTGATCACAGGCGCAGCCCTGGCTATGGCGGGTGCCATTGCTCAGAGCTGGACCCGCAACCCCCTGGCAGATCCCGGCATTATCGGCGTGAACGCTGGAGCAAGTTTCGCAGTCGCTGCGGCACTGACCTTGGGCTGGGCAACGACGGTCGGGGAGCGGACACTTGTAGGGCTCGTCGGGGCGGCCGTCGCTGCCTTAATCGTGCTGTTGATTTCCCGCGTATCGCGTAACCCGCTAACTCTGGTACTCGTGGGCGTGGGAGTTACCTTCGCCCTGCAAGCGGCCACGAATATGCTGAGCCTCTATTCTTCCGACACCCTGGAAGGGCTCCGCCGCTGGACCGTTGGCTCTACAGCTGGGCGGGGTATGGAAGACGTGGCCTTAGCTGCTTTAGGTCTAGCACTAGGTGCTCTATGTGGTGCGCTTGCAGCACGCCCGCTGGATCTACTTGCGATGGGAGAGGACTCCGCCCGTTCCCTTGGCAGCTCGCCCACGAGAACCCGCTTGTTGGCTGCCGCAGCGGTGATCATCCTCGCCGGCTCGGCGACAGCCACTGTGGGGCTTGTGACATTCGTGGGCTTCGCCGTGCCACACCTACTACGCCCGTTTACCGGCCCGTCCCTGACTCGCCTCTTGCTGCCGACCGGCATTGTTGGTGGCGCGGCTGTGTTGCTAGCCGATATTGTGGGCCGCTTCGTCCTGCAGCCTAACGAGCTGGAAATGTCCATTGTCTTAGCTATTGTCGGTGCCCCAGTGATGATTCTGGCGGTGCGACGTAAGAAGAGTTCACCGACCTCGAATGACTCGGAGCTGACGATATGAGCGATATGACGTCTATCCGTAGTATTAAGCGTTCACGAAGCAGACGCGTCCTGGCGGCTTCGGCAGGGTTCGCCCTCATAGCGGCTCTTTGTTACTGCTTAATCCTGGGGCAAGGAGCGGTGAAGCTCAGCCCGATGGAAGTCATCGAGGTTCTCACCGGTGGGGGCACACAGCAAGCAATCAACGTGGTGTGGGATCTCCGCCTGCCTGTAGCAATCGCTACCGTTCTGGTCGGCGCGGCTCTAGGGCTGGCAGGTGCGTGGACTCAGACCATGGCCCGCAATCCGCTGGCCAGCCCGGACATTCTCGGTGTATCCGGCGGCGCGGCGGTTTTGGTTGTGGCGGGCACCGTAGTTACCCGCCCTGCATGGAGTGAGGGGGTGCCGACGTTCTGGTGGCGTGCTGCACTCGCTTTGCTTGGCGCACTAGTGATCGTTGGTTTGCTCGTTCTACTCGGTGGCTTCGGGACGTCGCAGCGCGTAGTGGTCATCGGCCTGGCACTGTCTTTCCTCACGCAGTCTTTAGTGCAGTATCTCCTGCTCCGGGCTGACTTAACTCGTGCCACGGATGCCCAAACTTGGCTCGCTGGGTCTACCGGCTTTGTGCGTATGGAAGCTTTGTTTCCTATGGTGTTGGGCCTGTTGCCCTTCGTAGTTTTAGGCCTTTGTGTTACGCGCGATGTCCCTCTTCTTTCTCATGATGACGCCACCGCGTCCACACTTGGGGTAAATGTCACGAGGGTGCGCGCTATTTTGCTCATTGCCGCAACGGGCATTGTCGCGGTGGTGGTTTCCTTTGTCGGCCCAATTGGATTCGTGGCACTATTGGCTCCTCAGCTGGCCAAGCTGGTGGCCGGAACGCCCACGCCCCATCCGTTGTGCTCTACTTTTGCAGGCGCTGCTCTATTAGCTGCGTGCGCCGTCGTGGCGGGCGCACTGCCATTTACATCCCCTGTGGGTTTGGTTACCGCCATCATCGGTGGCCCCGCGTTGGTGTTGCTTGTGTGGTTGGCGGCCCGTCGCGGAACTCTGAAAGGAATGGTTCAATGAACGTTCAAGTTGATCACGTCACCGTGGGCTACAACGACGGCCCAAGCATTGTTAAGGACGTGTCTTTCACTGCAGAGCCCGGGAAGGTCACCACGCTCTTAGGCCCCAATGGTTGTGGCAAGTCGACGTTGCTCAAGACGCTTTCTCGGCTGCTTGCTCCCGCCGAAGGACGGGTTCTTGTAGAGAAAAAGGACGTGCATAGTTTGCGGTCGCGCGAAGCCGCCCAACTAATTGCGCTTTTGCCACAACACCCGCTGTGTCCGGCGGGATTGACCGTTGGAGAACTTGTGGAGCGCGGACGGCACCCTTATCGTCGATCGCTCTGGGGTGGGGGAGCGACGGCGTCAGAAGATAAAGAAAAAGTGCGCGAGGCGCTGAAGAAGACGAAGGTTGACCATCTTGTTGCCCGCGACGTGGCGGAGCTTTCTGGCGGCCAGCGGCAGCGGGTCTGGATGGCGATGGTGTTGGCGCAGGATACGCCAATTGTGCTGTTGGACGAACCGACTACCTACCTAGATCCGGCACATGCGATAGAGATTCTAAGTATCGTGCGGGAGCTCGCTCAAGAGGGCAAGACGGTGATTACCGTACTTCATGATCTTGGCCTGGCGGGAGCTTTTAGCGACGAGATGATCGTCATGAAGGAAGGGGAAAAGATCGCCGAGGGTTCTCCAAAGGAGGCTCTGACGGTGGATGTGTTGCGCGAGGCATATGGCCTGAATGCCGAGGTGTGGGAAGATCCCCGCGGTATGGCTCCGATTATTGTGCCGCGAGGGATTGTGGCTAATTAAGGCCGTGCCCTGCCTAGGAACCAATAGGGGCACCACTGCACGGATTCGCTATTGAGGCCCCAGGTGTGAATTGCGTGGCGCCGTACTTCCTTGCAGAGCTGTCCTTCACCCGCGACCCAGACGTACTTCGACTGTGTTGCGGGGTGTTCGGCACGGTCCAGTTGCTGTAGGTGGGACATCACTGCCGTGCTGAAGTCCGTTGTAGCGCTAAACAGCACTTCTAGGCTGCCCAGCTTGCTCTCCCAGTCGGCGACGAGGGATGGCTCGAGGTCACCATGGTTCTCGGCGACCACTACGAGGTGTATGTCGCGCAACTGTTCCGGGGCAAACGCATCCGCGTAATCCAAAATGGCGCGAACGGAAGGTACGGCAGATGGGTCTGCGATAAGTGTTTGTGAACTTTGCGCGCGGTGCCAGAGGCCCTGGCATGTCCAGATGCCTACCTGGTCGCCAACACGAGTTGCAAGAGCCCAGGCGAGCCCTGGTCCGACGTGCTCATCCTTTGGATTTTTGACGCCATGTGTCGCCACGTCGAAAGTTATCTGTCCGCACTCGGGATCGAGTGAGCGTACGGTGTACCAACGTAAATTTGGGCGTTGGGTCTCCGGCATGGCTGTAACGCTTGCGCGGATATTGGCGCCACCTCCGTGGAGGGGTAAATGGAGATTCTCGCCGGGCTTAGCCGGCATAAAGAGGCCAAAGAATTCGTCCGGGCCGGAAAGCTGAAAGCCGACTAGCTCGGGGGAGCGGATGACAATCCTCTGCAGGTTTTCTGCCGGGGCGCTGACGTCATAAACAGTGGCGCGGATGATTCGATGGTGCGGTTCAGAAGGGGCGGCCAAGAGTAGGTGGTCAGAAAAGGCCGCGCGGTAGGCGGAAGTGTTCGTCGGAGTGTTCAGGGTAACTGGGTTCGAGGTCATAGTGGGAGTTAACTTACCCTTACCTAAAGCAAAAGTGAAAGGGTGAGGGGCAGAAAAAGCCCCGCGGGGATCCGAGGTGAACTGGTCCCCGAAAATTGGACTGGTTTAACTCTAGGCGGTTAGGGCTTCAAGGGTCTGATTCCGATATTGCATCGGGGTCAGGCCCTTGAGTCGTTGTTGGACGCGTTCGGTGTTGTACCACTGGATGTATTCGTCGATTACTTGGTTGAACTCTGCGACCGTGTCGAAGACTTCACCGTGGTACATCTCGGTTTTCACGTGCCCGAAGAAGTTCTCCATGACCGCATTGTCGTAACAGTTGGCTTTACGCGACATCGACTGAACACCACCGTTGTCGCCAATCAGGTCACGCCACGAGGCATGCTGGTACTGGAAACCTTGATCGGTGTGCATCATCCACCCGGGTTCAGGTGCCCACGCCGCGATCGCCTTGGACAAAGAATCGGTGGTCAACGCTGTCGACGGCGATGTAGCCACAGTGTGGGCAACGATTGAACGGTCGAACAAGTCCATCACCGGTGACAGGTAGACCTTGCGGCCTGCAACCCTGAACTCGGTGACGTCGCTGACAAAGACGGTATTTGGCTGATCCGGGGTGAATTTGCGGTCAAGCTTGTTGTCGGCAATGCGGCTGATCGTCCCAACATAGGAAATATACGGTCTGCGCTGGCGAATCTTAGCTCGAAGCCCCATCTCGCACATGAGTTTGTAGACGAGTTTGTGGTTGACCACCCAGCCCTGGTTACGCAGGTCAAGTAGCACTCGCCGGTAGCCGTAGCGATGCTTGTTACGCTCGAAGCTTTCCCGAATCGCTTGCTTGAGAACGGCGTGGTTATCTGGCTTACTGAGTCGTTGTTGGTGGTAGAAGAACGTCGACCGTGGGATACCTGCTGCCTCTAGGAGGTACTCCAAGCGGTGGTGAGACTTGAGGATGACAATCGCCTGGACTTTCAGGCGCGTCCCTGATTCCTCAAGTCCCGCATTTTTTTTAGATAGGCATTTTCGGCCCGCAACCGTTCGTTTTCGCCACGCAGCTTGTCTTCCTCCGACAGCGGCTTCGGCGTGACCGATCCTTTGGGTCTGCCCTTCGGCTTTGGTTTCAACGCGTCATCGCCGTCTTTGCGCCATTTCCACGACCACCCGCGGACCAGCTGCTGTGATGACAGGCCAAATTCACGTGCAAGATCCATCGCTGTCTAGCCAGCAAGGTGGCGTTGGACAACTTCCTTCTTGATCTCGAACGAGTACTGCTGCTTAGTCGGTTTCTCCACAAGACATAGCCTGCATGCAGCTTAAACCGACGACAGAGCATACGGGCGGCATACTTGGAGACACCAAGGGCATTGGCAGCGGCTGTATAACCCATGCCTTGCTCAAATAGTTCAACCAACTGCTCGCGCTGATATTCACTTAGCGAACTTCGTGCTCTCAATGACAACTACTCCCCACTAGTCGGTAACTGATTTCTCAGTCCAACTAATGGGGAGCAGTTCATTAGGTGCCGAGGCTTTTCTGCTGGAAAAGGCGAGCCTGGTTTGGGGTGACCAAACGGCTAGCAATGTGACCCGTGACATGCGACGTTTGGGCATAAGTGCAGGTTAAATTTTGCCGTTATTCTGTTTCCAATTTCCTGGCTGAAGTGGGTCGAATTTCTATATTGTGACCGTTTTTCATCACCGGTACGGTTTTCGTGTGAGCACGGCAGTGGCCGCAAAGGAGAAGGCGAGAAGCCCTTTACCTTCAGCTCTGGGCATCGCGCCACACCATTTATCTACACTTCATTTTTCTAAAGGATCATCATGGATAACCTGTGCAATATCTGCGAACTGATTTCCTCCTTGCCAGCACCGGCTCCGCTGCCGGTACCTGAGTTCAACGTGAACTTCCCGGAGGGCCCACTGGTTCAGGTCGACTCACTGTTCCCGAACTTCCACTCTCTGACTGAGGGCGGCAACCTGGGTCTGCAGAACGTCGGTGGCGATCAGGACAACGCTCTGCAGAACGTTGGCGGCAACCAGGGTCTCCAGAACGCTGGCGGCGATCAGCTGAACGGCGGAGACCAGATTGGCGGCGACAAGCTGGACAAGGGCGACAAGGTCGGCGGCGACCAGGTTAACGACAAGGGCCAGATTGGTGAGCGTCAGTCCGGTTTCCAGACCGGTGGCCAGGACCAGAGCCTGCAAAACGTCGGTGGCGACCAGGGTCTGCAGAACGGTGGCCAGGAGCAGGGTCTCCAGACTGGCGGTAAGAACCAGAACGGCCTTCAGACTGGCGGCCAGGAGCAGGGCCTGCAGACCGGTGGTAAGAACCAGGGTGGCCTCCAGACTGGCGGCCAGGAGCAGGGTGCCCAGACCGGCGGCAACAACCAGGGTGGCCTGCTGGCCGAGGACGGTGCGGGTGACAACCTGCCAGTCGACCTGGACCTCACCGGTGCAAAGGCTATCTAAGGCCGTTTAAGCTGACTTAGGCACTGCACTACAATGACACTGCGCAGCTATTAGCTCTCGCGGCTATTAATACGTAACAGCGCACGAGCGCCTTCTCACTCCTTGCGGAGTGGGGAGGCGCTTTTTTGTGTTTATAGCTGGCGACGTTGGGTCGATCCGAGTTACTGACTGCGTTTATGTCAAAAATGGCCCG
>NZ_JVIP01000022.1:0-332 GCF_001076435.1 Corynebacterium sp. 401_CJEI | reverse complement strand
GGTAGGTTCAGGCGGTGAATGCATCACCACTTTCGACCAGGAGAAGTAGTGAAGCAAACCCGCCGAACGAAATACAGTGCCATCAAACCGATTGCGCTTCAACACATCGCCAACGGGGCATCAGCAAGCGCAGTTGGACGTGAGTTAGGGATACCCTCACCAACTGTCAGGCGGTGGGCGCGACAAGCCGGAATTGAGATCCAGCACCAATCGCACTACCCGAAGGTCTCGATGATGCATAAGCATCGCGTGATCTACGAGATGCTTATGGCCGGCTCATATAGTGTTGCCGAGATTGCCGCGCAGGCTGGGGTGTGCACAACCACGGTGTA
>NZ_JVIP01000021.1:0-19521 GCF_001076435.1 Corynebacterium sp. 401_CJEI | reverse complement strand
TGTGGGTCGTGGTAGCCAGTTCCCGTGTGGGGTTGGGTGCTGCGACCCACTTTTTGTTACCCACCGGTAAACAGGGTTCAACAGGGGGGGCGGTCGGCAGTGGAAGCCGTACTTACCGGTGTCTCGGGAACTTAAGGGAAAAGGGTATTCGGGTTAATGGATACAAGCGTGCCCGCTCAGCGGATCGTCCGGTACTCGCCTTTCGCTGCTTGCCCCAATGCGAGTTACTGACGCCTCTATGGCTATCAGTGGCGGGGCAATGCGAGTTAGTGGCTGCTTTTATGGCAGCGGCTGTGGACTAATTCAAGTTACTGACTGCGTTTATGACAGAAATAGCGCGAAAAATCGCTTGAAAGTGTCATAAACTCACACAGTTTCACCTTTGCAGCCCGTATTTACGCCTACAGCCCCATTCACATCTGCGTCCCCCATCCACGCCCGCAGCCCCGTTCACGCCCACAACCCCTCCATCACGCCTACAGCCCCAACTCACAAGCAAAGCCGCAAGCTCATCCCCAACTAGGCCCAACTACGCCCAACTAGGCCCAAACATGCGTCGATAGTGCACACGCTACCTTCGGTAGGGCCCAAGTTACCCCCGTTATCGAACGCTGCAGTCATACCTTTACCTGCACAAATTAGCTAATGCTAAACAAATAGAAGAACTCCACCCTAAATATTGCGTAATTTCATAACGTATTTACTTGTTAAATAGGGAACCCTAAGCTAATGTCTCACAGGTAATGATTACCTAAGTAAGTGATTGGGTAACGGCGTCTTAGTGGCGTTTGTTTAACCATCGTACTGTGACCGAAGGGATGCCTTTAAGTGGCGCGTTCAAACTCCGGCCGTATTCGCAATATTGTAGTTGCATCTGTTGCGAGCCTTGGACTTGTTCTTGGTGCATGTTCTACTGATGCCGGTAACGAGGATAAGTCTGCAGCTGCAGGCAACGAGTCTACTATTACCGTTACTGATAATCACGGTGAGCAGACCGTACCTGCCCAGATTGACTCTGTTGTGGCCACGGATAACCGTTCCTTCGAGATGCTCAACCAGTGGGGTATTAAGCTGGCGGCAGCTCCGAAGCAGCTGATTCCGTTCACGATTCCTGACTACAAGGACAACCCTGACATTCAGGACATCGGCAATCACCGCGAGCCGAATCTCGAAATTGTTGCTGCTGCTGACCCGGACCTGATTGTGAACGGTCAGCGTTTCGGTCAGTACTACGATGACCTGAAGAAGCTTGCCCCGAACTCCGCGATTGTGGAGTTTGAGCCGCGCGAGGGTAAGCCACTGGACGAGGAGCTCAAGCGGCACGCTAAGGGCCTGGGCACCATCTTCGGTAAGGAGAAGGAGGCCGATCAGCTCATCGCTGACTTTGACAAGGCTCTGGAGCGCGCCCGCAAGGCTTACAACCCGGACGTGAAGGTCATGGCACTTAACTCGTCGGGCGGCACCCTCGGTTACATTGCTCCGACTGTTGGTCGTACCTACGGCCCGCTGTTCGACCTGATTGGCATGAAGCCGGCGCTGGAGGTCGACAAGGCCAGCGATGACCACCAGGGTGATGAGATTTCCGCCGAGTCCATCGCTGAGGCGAACCCGGACTTCATCATGGTGCTTGACCGCGATGCCGGCACCTCTGTCCGCGGTACCGATGAGTACCGTTCGGCACAGTCTGTGGTCGAGGAGGCTGCTCCGCTGAAGAACGTGAAGGCAGTCAAGGAGGGCAAGATCTACTACGCCCCAGAGGACACCTACACCAACGAGTCCATTATCACGTACACGGAGATTCTGAACGGGCTTGCCGACGCCTTCGAGCAGGCCTAATAGTTCTCTGACCAGTCACAGGAGTACCTCACCAACTCTATGCAGAAGTTACTGGATTCCCGACTAGCCATCGGGATTGCCTTTGTGGCAGTCCTGGTGGCTATGTCGCTGTTTGTAGGCCAATACGACATCCTGGGCGCCGACGACGGCTGGGAGATGTTCGCCACTACGCGTATACCGCGCACCATTGCACTAGTGCTCTCGGGTGCCGCGATGGCGATGTGTGGCTTGGTCATGCAGCTACTTACGCGCAACAAGTTCGTCGAACCCACCACCACGGGAACCACGGAGTGGGCTGGTCTCGGCCTGATTTTCGTGATGTATTTCTTTCCTTCGGCCTCGATGCTTGGCCGGATGGGCGGGGCAATCATCTTCGCTTTCATCGGCACGGCAGTGTTCTTCCTGTTCTTGCGCCGTGTCGCTTTGAAGTCAAGTCTGGTTGTGCCCATCGTGGGCATCATGTTGGGTGCGGTAGTCAGTTCGATTTCGACTTTCTTTGCGTTGCAGACGGACATGCTGCAGTCGCTAGGCGTGTGGTTCGCAGGCTCTTTTACTGCCATTTATAAAGGGCAATACGAATTCCTGTGGCTGGTCGTCATTGTGGTTGCGATTGTCTTCGTATTCAGCGATCGGTTAACGGTTGCGGGGCTTGGTGAGGACATTGCCACCAACGTCGGTCTGAACTACAAGCGAATCGTGTTCCTGGGAACGGGGCTGATTGCAATCGCAACAGGTTTGGTCACCGTCGTGGTGGGCAACCTCCCATTCCTGGGGCTCATCGTCCCGAATATTGTCTCCATGTTCCGTGGCGATGATCTGCGCTCCAATCTGCCCTGGGTATGCCTGGTGGGCATTGCCATTGTGACGGTCGCGGACTTGATTGGCCGCGTCATTATCGCCCCGTTCGAGATCCCGGTATCGGTAATTCTCGGCATCCTGGGTGCTGCCATTTTCGTCTATCTGATCGTGGAGCGGCGTCGTGCTTAATCTCAGTTCAACTACAGCTAGAACCAACCAAGTTGGCCCGCAAACGACGTCGTTTAGCACGGCCGCCGCTGCGCGCAGGTACTGGATTATCATTGCTGCGCTGGCGGGCCTGGCGGTGTTGTTTACGGCGGGCCTGCTTGCGTGGGACAACCCGTTGCCGTTCGGTACGGATGGTTTTTGGCTGATTGCGCGCCGGCGTCTTGATGCCGTAATTGCCATGATCGTGGTTGCCTGCTGCCATGCCGTCGCGACGGTGGCGTTCCAGTCGATTGCGAATAACCGAATTATTACGCCGTCGATTATGGGTTTTGAGGCGCTGTACGTGGCTATCAGTACCGCTGCAGTGTACTTCTTCGGTGCGACCGGCCTGATGAAAGCTGGCTCGGTTGGCGCGTTTGTGCTGCAGCTCGCGCTGATGGTGGGGCTGTCGCTGGTGCTGTATGCGTGGCTGCTGACCGGGCAGGGCGCGGATATGCACAGCATGCTGCTGGTGGGCATTGTCATCGGTGGCGGACTGGCTTCGCTGTCGACGTTCATGCAGCGCATGCTCACGCCTTCGGATTTTGACCTGCTGACGGCGCGGCTGTTCGGCTCTGTCAACAACGCTGACCCGGAGTTTTTCCCGGTGGCGATCCCGCTGGTGATTGCGGCAATCGTGGTGATTGCGCTGCATTCGCGGGCCCTCAATGTCATGTCGTTGGGGCGTGAAGTCGCGACGAATCTGGGCGTGAATTACCAGGTTCGGTCCATCACCGTGCTGGTTGCGGTGTCGGTGCTGATGGCAGTATCGACGGCTATGGTCGGCCCGATGACATTCCTCGGCTTCCTGGTCGCGACCATTGCGTACCAGGCTGCGGATACCTATGACCACCGCTTTGTGCTGCCGATGGCGGCGCTGATTGGCTACGTCACGCTGGCCAGTGCGTATTTCATCCTTAATCACGTTTTCTATGCCCAGGGCGTGGTATCCATCATCATCGAGCTGGTTGGCGGTTCGATCTTCCTCTACGTCGTTTTGAAGAAGGGACGGCTATGATTCTCCTCGACAGTGTAAGCAAGAGCTATACCAGCGAGGTGTCAATTGGCCCCGTTGACCTGGAAATTCCAACCAATGCGATTACGGCTCTGATTGGGCCGAATGGTGCGGGCAAGTCCACGCTCTTGACTATGATTGGCCGCCTCCTTGCCGTCGATTCCGGCGACATCAACGTCGGCCCCTACAACGTGGGCAAGACCAAGTCAAAGGATCTGGCGAAGGTGCTGTCGATTCTGCGCCAGGACAACCACTTCGTCACCCGCCTCACCGTGCGCCAGCTGGTCAGCTTCGGCCGCTTCCCGTACAGCCAGGGGCGCCTGACCGCTGAGGACGAGCGCATCATCTCCCAGTACATCGAGTTCCTCAATCTTGAGGCGCTCCAGGGCCGCTACCTCGACGAGCTCTCCGGTGGGCAGCGTCAGCGCGCGTATGTCGCAATGGTGCTCTGTCAGGAGACGGATTACGTGCTTCTCGACGAGCCGTTGAACAACCTGGATATTTCTCATTCGGTCGACATCATGTCGTACCTGCGCACTGCAGTGCGCGATTTGGGTCGAACCATGGTGGTGGTGTTGCATGACATCAATTTCGCGGCTCGCTACGCCGACTACATCTGTGCGGTCAAGGATGGCCAGATTGTAGAGCACGGCCCTACCGCAGAGCTGATGCGTTCGGAGGTTCTGAGCCCAATCTTCAACACTCAGATTGACATCGTCGAGGGCCCGCATGGCCCGGTCGCCTGCTACGGCTCTTAAGGCAATTCCTGGCCGGCCCCACGCAGCCGATACAATCTAGCCTCATGACTATTACTGCTGCCGTTGACGGTTCCGCCCTGCACAACCCCGGACCTGCCGGGTGGTGCTGGTATATCGACGACAGCTGCTGGGCCGCCGGCGGATGGAAAGAGGGAACCAATAACCGCGGGGAGCTCACCGCTCTTGCCGAGCTGCTCCGCGCCACCGCGCACATCCCCGACGAGCCGCTTTTCGTACTGTGTGATTCGCAGTATGTGATTAACTCCGTCACTAAGTGGATGCCGGGGTGGAAGCGCAAGGGGTGGAAGAAGCGCGACGGTAAACCTGTCCTCAACGTCGACATTTTGCAGGACATCGACCAGCTGCTCGTTGGCCGCAATATTCACCTCGAGTGGGTTAAGGGACACTCGGGCCACGACATGAACGAGGCCGCTGATCAGCGCGCCCGCGCCGCCGCCACCGCGTATCAGAAGGGTACGACCGTGCCGGAGGGGCCAGGTTTCGCTGGTGCGGGTAGCCGCGTGCAGTCGAATGCCGCGCCTAGTTCCGAGCCCAAGGCGACCAAGGCCACAACCTTCGAGCAGGAAGGCCTCTTTGACCTCGCCGTCGACACCACCGTGACACCCGAGGACGCCGCCAAGGAAGCGCTCACCATTTTCCGCCGCGCCGCACATCGCGCTGAACAGGGTAATGCCCGCGCACTCAAGGCATTGCTTAACGACGCCCTGGGCGCCAACCTCGCCGTGCCAGACGGACTTTCGGATGCCGAGTATGAGCTCCGCGTCGAGGGAACCACCGCCACCGCGCAGTTCACCACCGACGACTGGGTTGGCCTGGCTGTCTGGGATTTGTCCCAGGCAGTGGGGAAGGCCACAGGTTCCGCCCGTTTGCTGGGCTGGAATGTGGGAAGGTCTTAGCAGTAGTATGAAAGTTTGGTCTTTTAGGTAGACCACCAGGCAATCCGGGGTTACTGGTAGCCTGAAAACACATAAATTCTTTTACTCATTACATATAAGGAGCTCCGACTTCATGGCTGAGCACGAAGGTCCTCGTTCCGGCGAAGGCCGAGGAAATCGCGGAAACCGCGGGTCTAACCGTTCCCATGGTCGTGGCGAGGGCGGCTTTAACGGGCGCAACCGCAACGATCGTCGTGGACAGGGTGGTGGCCCAGGTGGTCGTGGCCGTGGTGGTCACGGTGGTCATGGCGGTAACCGCGATTCCCGTGGTTCGCAGGGCTTCCGTCGTGACGATCGCGATGATCGCGACTTTAACCGCGGCGACCGCAATGAGCGCGGTGGCCGTGGCGGTCGTGGTTACAACCGCAACAATCGAGATGATCGTAATGAGCGCAACGATCGTGGCGAGCGCAGCTTTGACCGGAACGACCGCGGCGACCGCAATGATCGTCGCGGCCCAGGCGGGCGCGGTGGCCAGGGAGGTCGCAACTTCGACCGTCGTGGTGGCAAGCCACGTCGCTCCAACCGTGGTGGCCGCTTCCAGGATGAGAAGCGTACGCACCGCACCGGTCCGCAGCGCCCAGGCTTCCGCGAGGAGCGCATTGAGGCCCGCAAGAACGAGCCGAAGCTGCCAGATGACATTCGCGCAGACGAGCTCGACCCGAGCGTGCGCCAGGATCTGAAGAGCCTGGCTAAGGACAACGCCGACAAGGTCGCTCGTCACATGATCATGTCCGCAATCCTGATGGCTGAAGACCCGCAGCGTGCCCTGGAGCACGCCCGCGCAGCGAAGGACCGCGCAGGTCGCGTCGGTGTCGTTCGTGAGACCGCTGGTGTTGCCGCCTACCACGCAGGTGAGTGGAAGGAAGCCCTGGCTGAGCTGCGTGCGGCTCGCCGCATCTCCGGTGGCCCGGGCATGCTTGCGGTCATGGCGGACTGTGAGCGCGGCCTCGGTCGCCCGGAGAAGGCCATCGAGTTGGCTCGCTCCGAGGAAGCCAAGCAGCTGGACAACGAGTCCAAGACTGAGCTGGCTATCGTCGCCGCAGGTGCTCGCCGCGATATGGGTCAGATTGATGAGGCTCTGGTTGAGCTGGAGACCCAGGATCTGAACCCGGACCGCGAGGACTTCGAAGCAGCTCGTCTGTTCTACGCCTACGCTGATGCGCTGGTGGAGGCCGGTCGTAAAGATGATGCCAAGGTGTGGTTTACCCGCTGCGCCAAGATCGATGTGGACCAGATGCTCGATGCTCGCGAGCGCATCGAAGAGCTGAGCAAGTAATCAGCCCAGCTGCCGGCTCGCGACATCAGCCACCGCTAACGCACCGCTGGCGCAATCGGGCTGCGCATCTACAATTCGTCGTAAAGCGTTCCTATTTCGTAAAAGGAGAAATGCACCTCATGGCTTCTGTCGCTTCTTCCTATGATGCCGCTCTGCTGGATCTGGATGGCACGATTTACGAGGGTGGCGCGGCGATTCCGAACGCGCTGGAAGGGCTGACCGAGGCAGCGCTGCCGATGGTGTTTATTACCAACAATGCCTCGCGCGCGCCGCAGACGGTGGCGGATCAGCTCAATGGGCTGGGCTATGACGTTCACGCGGACGATGTGATGACGTCGGCGCAGGCGGCCATTGAGATGGCGGCGGAGGTCATTGAGCCGGGCTCGAACGTTTTTGTGTTGGGTGCGGAGTCGTTTAAGCAGTTGGCTCGTGAGGCGGGGTACAACCTCGTGGATTCCGCTGATGACAACCCTGCGGCGGTGTTCCAGGGGCTCAACCGTGAGATGACGTGGAAGCAGATGTCGGAGGCGGCGCTGGCGGTGTCGCGAGGTGCGCGCTTCCTGGTGTCGAATTTGGATACGACGCTGCCGTCGGAGCGCGGTTTCCTGGTTGGTAATGGTTCGGTCGCTGCGGCGATTTCTACGACCACGGGCGTGGCGCCGCTGTCGGCGGGTAAGCCGAAGCCGCCGATGTTTATTAAGGCGGCGGAGCGTGTGGGCGCGAAGAATCCGCTGGCGATTGGGGATCGCCTCGACACCGACATCGCGGGCGGAAATGCGGCAAAGATGGACACGTTTATGGTGGTCACAGGCGTTTCCACGCATATGGATGTCGTTGCGGCGCCGCCTGAGCACCGCCCGACGCTCATCGGTGCTGACATGACTGCGCTGAATCGTGAGCTGGATCAGGCACGTCCGGCTCCGCAGGCTGGTTTCACCGCGCGTTACGACGACGCGGAGGCCGGTGTCATCGTTCTTTCTGGCGGTGACATGGAAGATCTTCGGTTGGTGAACCCGGCGGAGGCCGCGGTGGCGGCTCTGCTGACGGTCGTAGATGTGGTGTGGAACTCTGAGGCTGGTCGTGCTGGCGCAGTCGAGGTCGCGCAGGTCCGCGCGGAGGGCCCGGCTGCTGAGGCGGCGCTGGCTGCCTGGCGGAAGTGATAGCCGATGAGTGAGGTTGCACCGAAGCCGGGGCAGGGGCTGGGGCAGGGCGCTGGTCCTGTGCCGGGGCCGAAACCCGGCCCTGCATCTGTACCGAGCCCTGCGCCTAGCCCGGCGGCGATGCCCGGCGCGCGTGAGGTAACTCCGGAGGACGTCCGCGAGCAGGTGGCGGCCGCACTGTCAGCACCTGCCCCGACGCCGCAGGAGAGAGTCGCGCAGTTTGAGCGGACGCATGAGATTTTGTATGAGGCCCTGGGCTCGTCACGCAGGGAAGGAAAGTGAACGCGGTGGCAAAGAAAGCTCCTAAGCGCAGGCTCGATGCGGAGCTGGTGCGAAGGAAGATTGCTCGCTCCCGTGAGGCGGCAGTGGACATGATTAAAGCCGGCCGAGTTGAGGTCGGTGGTTTTGTCGCCTCTAAGCCCGCGACTGCGGTGACGGGGGACGTGTCCATTCGCGTCAGTGGTCTGGAAGAAGACGAGAACTGGGCGTCGCGCGGGGCTCACAAGCTGCTCGGCGCACTGGAGGCTTTCGAGCCGCAGGGCCTGGACTTGAAGGGCCGGAAGGTGTTGGATGCCGGTGCCTCCACGGGCGGCTTCACCGATGTGTGCCTGCGCCGCGATGTCGAGACCGTCTACGCCGTCGATGTCGGTTACGGTCAGTTGATTTGGCGCTTGCAGGATGACCCGCGGGTGGTTGTGCTCGACCGTACTAACGTCCGCACGTTGACGCCGGAGATTCTCGGTGGCACGGCCGATGTCATGGTTGGCGACCTGTCGTTTATTTCTTTGAAGCTGGTCCTGCCAGCGATTGTTTCCTGCCTCGACGAGGGCGCTGACCTGCTGCCAATGGTCAAGCCGCAGTTCGAGGTGGGCAAGGAGCGCCTTGGCTCCGGTGGTGTCGTGCGCAGCGATGCACTGCGTCAGGAAGTTGTCCAGGAAGTCGCCGAATACGCCCGCACTCTGGGGCTGTCCTTCCGCGCAGCCGTGGCCAGCCCGCTGCCGGGTCCGAGCGGCAACGTGGAGTTCTTCCTGTGGCTGGTGAAAGACGGCGGCGCCAGCGATATTGGTGATGAGGCTATGGCTGCGGCCATCGCCAAGGCTGTTGAGGAGGGGCCGCACAATGACTAGCGCGAAGACTCACTCACGGGAAAGCAAGCCCAAGACCAGCGCCGGCAAGCGCGAGATTCTGCTGGTCCCGCACACCGGCCGCAGCGCCAACCTGGAAATGGCCGCCGAGGCTGCCGAGCTGCTAGAGGCCGCGGGTATCGATATCCGCGTGCTGGCCGGTAAGAACCCGGAGGCGCTGGCTGCGCACCCGACGCTCGGCAAGTACCCGCGCTACTGGCATTCCCCGCAGGCGGCGTCGGGATGCGAACTCGTCCTCGTCCTCGGCGGCGACGGCACCTTCCTGCGCGCCGCAGACATTGCACATTCGGCTGACCTGCCGGTGCTCGGCATCAACATGGGGCACGTGGGCTTCCTCGCCGAGTGGGAGCAGGAGTCCATGACGGAGGCGATTAGCCGCGTCATCAAGCGTTCCTGGCGTATCGAAGACCGCATGACCATCCGCGCCACCGTCCGTGACACCACCGGCCGCGTAATCGGCTCCGGGTGGGCGCTGAACGAAGTCAGCATCGAAAACGTCAACCGCCGTGGCGTGCTGGATGTCATCTTGGAAGTCGATGGTCGCCCAGTGAGTTCCTACGGCTGCGATGGTGTGCTAATTTCCACGCCGACCGGCTCCACTGCCTACGCCTTTTCCGCAGGTGGGCCGGTACTCTGGCCGGAGCTCGACGCCATGCTGGTCGTGCCCAACAACGCCCACGCGCTGTTCTCCCGCCCGCTGGTGATCTCACCGCATTCGACTATCGCGATTGAGACCAACCACGACACCGCCGAGGCCATCGCGGTGCTCGACGGCTTCCGCAACATCACCATGCCGCCGGGTAGCCGCATCGAAATCGAGCGCGGCGCGCAGCCGGTTCGCTGGGTGCGTCTGGACGATCAGCCGTTCGCCGATCGTCTGGTGCACAAGTTCCGCTTGCCGACGTCCGGGTGGCGCGGCCCCGCCGAAGCCCAATAGCCTCCAAACACGGCAGACGAGACCCCAACTTCAAGGGAAGGACTGATTGCAGGCGCCATGCTGACTGAGATTTCCATCCGCGACCTCGGTGTTATCCCCGATGCAACGCTTGAATTCAGCCCAGGCCTGACCGTACTGACAGGTGAAACCGGTGCGGGTAAGACCATGGTGGTCACCAGCCTCAAGTTGCTCTGTGGCGCGCGTGCCGACGCCGGCCGCGTGCGCACCGGCGCAGACAAGGCCTTGGTGGAAGGCCGCGTGTCCACCGAGCACCTCTCGGAGCAAGAGTCAACCGCCATCGATGCGGTGGTTTCTGAGCTCGGCGGCGAGCGCGATGAAAATGACGAGTACTTGCTTGCCCGGCAGGTCTCCGCGAAGGGGCGCTCCCGGGCGTGGGTTGGCGGTCGCAGTGCGTCGGCTGCGGCGTTGGCGGATGTCTCCACGCGCTTGATCGCGATTCATGGCCAGAACGATCAGCTGCGTCTGCAGAGCGCCGATGAGCAGCGTGCGGCCATCGACCGCATGGATGCTGACACCATCGCGCCAACCTTGGAAACTTACCGTCAGCAGCGCGCGCACTGGCGCTCCCGGGTCAAAGAACTGGAAGAGAAGACCTCCAAGCGCCGTGAGCTGGCCATGCGTGCCGACCAGCTCAGCTTCGCCATCGAAGAGATCGACGCAGTATCACCTGAACCGGACGAGGACCAGGACCTGGCCTCCCAGATCCGCCGCATGCAGGACCTGGACGGTCTCCGCGACGCCGCAGCCGTGGCATTGGCTGCCATTGACGGTGCCGCTGCCGTGAGCACGACCGGCATTGATGCCGCCACCGAGGACTCCGGTGCCGCCGAACTCCTCGGTGCCGCCGCGAACGAGCTCGCCGCCGCAGACGACGAGGAACTCACCGAGTTTTCCAACCAGCTCAATGAACTGACCAGCCAGCTCTCGGAGATCTCCGCTGGCCTCGGCGCGTTTCTCTCTGGCTTGCCGGAGGAAACCGAGTCCCTGGACAAGCTCATGCAGCGTCAGGTGGAGATCAAGAAACTCACCCGCAAGTACGCCCCGGATATCGCAGGTGTCCTGGCTTGGCGGGATAAGGCGGAGCGCAAGCTCTCCACGCTGGACGTTTCCGGCGAAGCCCTGGACAAGCTGACCGCGGAGATCAAGACCGCGGAGAAGAAGCTCGGCGCCACCGCGCGGAAGCTCTCCAAGGCCCGTGCAAAAGCCGCGAAGCACCTGGAAGAGGTCGTAACCAAGGAACTCAAGGGCTTGGCCATGCCACACACTTCGCTGGTGGTGGAGATCGCCAAGGCCGACACCTTTGGCCCCGCTGGCGTAGACAACATCGAGTTCAAGCTCCGAGCCCACGAAGGTGCCGAGCCACGCCCGCTGGCCTCATCCGCATCCGGCGGTGAGCTCTCCCGCATCATGCTGGCGTTGGAAGTTGTCCTCGCCGAAGGACAGGCCGGGCACACGATGGTTTTCGATGAGGTCGATGCCGGTGTTGGTGGGCGCGCGGCTGTGGAAATTGGCAAGCGCCTGAAGCAGTTGGCGGTGAATAACCAGGTGATCGTCGTCACGCACTTGCCTCAGGTGGCGGCGTTTGCGGATACTCACTTGGTGGTCAGTAAGGATGCGCGCTCGGGTGCGGTGTCGTCGAAGGTGACGAGCCTGGGCGATGAGGAGCGGATTGACGAGCTCGCGCGGATGATGGCGGGTTTGGACGATTCGGACTCCGGACGCGCGCATGCGCAAGATCTTCTGGATCAAGCTCGGCGCGCCTTCGCGGCCAAGTAGCTGCACTTATGTTTCACTAAGTGCCATGAGTCTGTTCTCTCGGAACGAAAAAGATCTTCCTGGCATTTCGGGGACCGTGCGTGACGGTTCCCGCCTGGATCGTGCGCTCAAGCGCATGGGCGAAGGCGACATCGTGGTGATCGATGCGCCGGATATCTCGCGTCCACTGGCACAGCAGTTGATTGACGCCAAGGTCGCCGCGGTAGTGAACACAGGCGCATTTACCACGGGTTTTGTGCCGAATTACGGCCCGCAGATGATGCGCGACGCCGACATTGAGATGGTGCAGAACGTCGGCGACGAGGTCTTTGAGAAGCTCAAGGACGGCAAGAACGCAAGGCTTCACGACGGCAAGCTCTACCACGGTGACCGCCTGATTGGACAGGGCGACGAGGTCGACCAGGACGAGCTGGAGCGCGCCTTCGACGAGGGGCGCACCAGCATGGTCGACCGCTTGGAGGCGCTTTCCGGCAACTTGGTGGAGTTCGCCAAGACCGAGTCCCCGCTGTACATCGATGGCCTGGGCATTCCGGACGAGACAGAGCCACTGCGTGGCCGCAAGGTCGTTGTGGTCAGCCCTGGTGAGGGACACCGCAAGACACTGGAAGACCTAAAGAACTTCATCCGCGAGTACGAGCCGCTGCTCATCGGCGTCGATGCAGGTGCCGACACGCTCTTCGACCTGAAGTACGAGCCGGACTACATTATTGGTGATCCGGAGAACATCAACTCGGAGGCGCTGCGGTCTGCCGGTTGCGTGATTCTGCCCGCCGACCCGGACGGTCACGCTGTGGGCCTTGAGCGCATCCAGGACCTCGGCATTGGCGCCATGACCTTCCCGGCGCTGTCCGATTCCGCCACTGACCTGGCACTGGTGTTCGCCGCGCATCACGACGCCGACATGGTCGTCTCCGTCGGCGCCCCGCAGAACATCGACAGCATCTACCACGCTGAGAACCAGAGCGGTGTGCCGTCGGCGTTGCTGTCGCGTTTGAAGGTCGGGGAGAAGCTTGTCGACGGTCGCATGGTCGCCGACCTCTATCAGGTCAATAGCCGTGGTTTCGGTGTGGCCTGGGCAATCCTGGCTATCTTTGTCGCCGTTGCGGTGATCTTCGCCATCGCTGGTACCTCCGGTGATGGCTCTGTCAGCGAGAATCTGATTAATACCTGGAACTCCATTGCACTGTGGTTCCAGGGGCTGTTTAAGTAGTTTTAGCGGTATTTAGAGCACTATGAGCGCCTAAAAGTTTTCGGCTGTCAGAGCTGATTGAGGCGTCGGCGAAAGGAAAAGGGACGGGCGATGGGGAAGAAGCGCAGGAGCGGGAAGTTCACAGCTGGTGTGACAGGTGCTGCCCTCGGTGTTGCGGCAGGTGCTGCGCTGGGTGCTTATGTGCTGAACCCCGCTGGTGCAGGCATTGATTTCGGCACGGGTGCCGCGTCCGAGCGCGATGAGGCTGTCGCGCGTGCCGATGCGCAGCAAGCGCGTGCCGATGAAGCAAACCGCATCATCGAGCCCATCGTCGGCGAGATTGTTAAGGACTCACTGAAAGATGTGCCTGTTCTTGTTATCGCGACTCCCGATGCCACCGATGAGCAGCTGGCAGGGGTTTCCGAAACCCTGCGCGCTGCTGGTGCCCCGGATGCGGGCGTGCTGAAACTGACCGATAAGTTCCTCTCTTCCGCCGGCGCGGACGAGCTCAAGGACACGGTTTCTACCTCGCTGCCAGCCGATGTGCAGTTGGATCCGGAGCGCCGTGAGCCGGGCCGCCAGGCTGGCCAGGCGCTGGCTCCGGTGTTGGAGCTGGATAAGGATGGGGGAGAGCGGGCTTCCGCTGCTGACCGAAAGCTACTGCTGGAGGCCCTGAAGGGCGGTGGCTTTGTTGAGTACGAAGAGGGGACGTTGCGCCCGGCTGCTGGCATCGTGATTGTTGGTAATCACGGTACAGTCTCGCGCGCTGCGATTGACAAGGGTGAGGATTCGGAGTTCGGTGCTGGCCTGGTTGCGGATCTGGCGGTGGCACTGGCTGAAGGCTTTGGTGCTGGTGAGGATGCTGCTGGTCACGTTGTGGTGGGGACTGACGGCTTCGGCCGTGAAGGTGTCAGTGCACTGCCTGATGAGCGTTGGGGCGCCGACCCTGCCGTGAAGCGTGTGGACGCTGTGTCGGATGCGGCGGGGCAGGTTGGGGTTGTTGGGGAGTTGAAGAAGTAGGGGACGAATAGTGTCACGATTACCTAGGTAACGAACGCGGAGAGCGTTCCGTCCGCGCAAGCCGCGGTGGTAGGGCGGACGGAAACCGCAGGCGGTAACAGCCTGAGGTGCTGTTCCAACAACTCAAATTCTGGCAACAATTCCAACGGGGCTTCGGTACTGATGCTAGCGGGTAGGGGGACGCGGCAATCCTGTGCTGGGCAAGTCGCTCGTTTTAGACAACCGAGCAGTGTGTTCACGACCGATATCAATTTTCGTCACGGCGGAGACCATGCCATATTTTCCGCACACCGTAGGCACCGTAATTATCCCGATAAACAGCACTACTGCGTTGAATTAGCACAGCATCGCAAAGGCGACGAGCACGTAATCCACGGGCCGTGGATTGGCGATACCCACGCGAGGTGAAAAACCCACCAGCCCGGTTATCCTTCAACGTCTTACAGATGAACAAGGCAGAGAAAATACTCCGGTACTTATCGATAAACCGGATCATTTCTTAACGTTGTGGGTCTGGTTTCGACGCGAAAAAAGCTGAGGTAGCCTTCAGCAGCTTGTTAGTGTCGCGTAGCTGGAGGTTTTCACGACGTAGCCTCGCGTTGTCGGCGGCGAAAATCGTCAGGCACAGGTTCTGGGATGTTTCCCGCGCGGCGGTCAGGCTTAAGTCCATTGACGGGCTGTGTGCCATGAAGCTCCCAGCTTTTAAAGCTACTGCCTGGCACGTGGCGTGCATCGATATGTTTTCCGCCACGATGCGGCCTTCTGCGAGACGGACCACACGGCCCTTGGCATCCTGGTCAGATTTTCCTTGGTATGTTCGAAGATTTTCCCATCTACTCAAACGGAACAAAACCTGGGACACTTCAATCCCTGGACTCCAGTATCGACTGCAAGGGGAACAAATACATTTTGGCGAGAATACGGATTCAGCCGCAAGAGAGATTCACTCAATATCGACTACGTAGACTTTTACGCCTCTTTCCTCAAGAGAATTAACCTGCCGAACCAAATTCACCTTTGTAAAAGTAAAAAGCGAATCAGCCGTGATACGTTTACCAGCCTGCCGGTGCATCGCCAAAATGACGCGTTTGGGTTTGAGCAAAGAGTCCTCGACTTTTCCTCCTTCCCTTTCAATTTTGTACTTAAGGCTTTGACGCGCCCCGGAATCGAGACAGATAGCATCTGCTGAGACAAGCGCTTGAGCCAGTAAATGACTTGCAGCGCTCGATTTTTCAGTTTTCTTGACATGGATAAAGGTGGCGTCAGGAAGGTACACATCACACGCCTCAATGCCTCGTCGGTGAAAATCCGTGGATATCAACTTCTTATCCAAACATGTCCCGTCAAGCTGTTCGGCCAACCGCTTGTTGTACGAGTCTTCATCTTCATTAATGTTCCACGCGGGAAAACTCAAATCGTCAATGGTTTGTGCAAAAATCCTTTCAGTTTGAGCATTAATATTTTCCGCGTAGTCAGCATGAATCTGGTACCAAGAACCGTCATAAAGCGAATAGGTTTTGCCTTCCAAGAGACATTCAAATGCAATCCATTTCTTTAACGGTATCGCTTGGCTGATGGCAACATCTCCTTCAGCATCACCAAATAGTTGAATGGCAGCACTGTTTACACGTCCAAGACGTTCATCTTCGGGATACTCCTGCAAGGCCGCATAAATATCGGACCAGGAAGGTAGGCCTTCCCGAACTCGGTTGTCTCTTCTCCGATACAACCGGCTGGGTTTCCATGAATCTGGAGTGCCATTTTCGTCAACTCGCTCAAAAGGCCACGCCAAACCGATTGTTCCGCCACGCCCCGCAAGAGTCTCAGAGAGTTGCAAATCGAGCTGCTCTTTTGTTTCCGGATTCTTGACAATCGCGAGTTGCTCGAGAATCTTCAGCTTGGGAAGCGGATCTTTACAAAGCAAAGTTTCAAGCTCATCGAGATCACCCAACACTTCATCAGGAGAAAGACCAATCGGAACATTTAGTGCGTCCGCACCGCGAATTTGCAACGGCTCACCATTGGACCGGGACAGCTGTGGCAACGACGCGGATGCAACTATGCGGCTCACAGCTTCGCCGATATCACCTACGCCGAAGCCCAAAAGCCCTTCACCACTTGGAATTGTCGCTCGTGAAGTTTTAGAACGATCATCCATGGTCGTCACGGTTAACGACCGTAGACTCAAGGGATCCGCAGCGCGTATAGCGATTCTCTGTCCAAAAAGGTTATCAATTCGTCCTGGCTCCAGTAGCTGAAACCCCATCCCGTAAGTTAACGCGTACGCCACTTCATCATCGGCAGCCACCTCCTCACCGGGCCTCACCAAAAGTACTCCTGCGGGCGTTACTCCTCCAATTTCAATTTCCGTATTGGTCAAAGCTGAAACAGCCGAACACCAGTCAGCCCGCTCCTTTCGCATCGCTCCGCTGACAAGCAGACCGTCTCGCTCACCTACCTTGACCTCTTTGCATTCAAACCCGACGCGCTTCAAATATTTGTCTCGAATCGCTCTTTTGAAGATTTTAACTTCAGTTAATCGGTAAACAGTCGTACGCCTTCCAGCGCGTTTCTTTTCGGACATATTCTCCCCATTTCGGTTCAACCACCACAGCCATCACGATTCACGTGAATACAACTTCACAAATTAAATTCACTCGCTGCCCCATTTCTCATTTCTTGTGGGACTCACAAGAACTTGTCGATTGTTATCACCATATGCAGTTCCGCACAGGTTACTACCAGCTTCCCGTGCTATTGGTACAATTTTCCGCCGCATGGTAGGCATCTACCTTTCGGATATTTTTGGAGACGCTACCACAATTTTAGTCCGCTCTTCCGGCTTTTCTGCCCAGAGAGCGCTTCAATTTCGGGTCAGTCTAAACAACGTTAAGCCGCGTATGAACTACCCGAAATTCTCCAGACTACGCAACCACAGACAAACAGATTGGGAGAACCGTCGCGTTGAAGCCGACACCTGAGTTGGTGATAGCCGTAAGCACACCCAAAACAAATCATTTTTTGCCAGCCTTTGCAAAGGGGGCCAGTAGAGGTGGGGGTCAGAAAAGAGCTAGCGACACTTCAAACAAATGCTAAGCGTCTTCAGGCCAAAACTCAGCGAATCCCATTTCGAACATGTGATTGAAACAATTTAGTATACTAACCGCTAACCATCCGCCGCCAATCGCCACAAATTAAAAGCAAAGGAGCCTTCAATTGTCCGGTTGCACTGCCCCAGTATATGGACATCGAACGGAGAGTGGGATCAAGTCCGCGTAGGTGGTGTATGAGTTCTTTCGAATCGTCGGTGTTCTGTTAGCAGTGATCGGGTCCGGCACGGGCCTGGGTGTGGTTGGTCATTAGGCTGCGATCTCCTTGCCTGCCGGGGTGGTGGTGTCGGTGTCGATGACATTGGCTGTGATTAAAGCCTTGGTTTGCTCTAGGCTTGTCAACGACATCTAGCGTTTCTGCTGAATCCACTCATCATGCTGCTCAGCAAGGACGGCCCCGACTAAGCGAATCACAGCATCACGGTGGGGGAAGATCCCGACAACATCAGTGCGCCGGCGAATCTCGCGATTGAGCCGTTCGGTGGGGTTATTCGACCAGTCTTTGGTCCACACTGACTTCGGCGTGTGGGTAAACGCCAACACATCATCAAGATGTTCTTCCAGGTAGTTTGCCGCAGGCGGAAATTTCGTCTGGCAGAATTCCACCACTTCCCGAGCCTGAGCCCACACCGCCTCAGCATCGGGTTGTTGGAAGATCGTGTGGAACATCGCCGATGATGTCGGCCACTGGGTCTTCGGCACCATGGACGAGAGATTCTTAGCGGAGTGAGTGCGGCACCGCTGCCAGGAGGCATTTGGCAGAACATCAGACACCGCTGCTTAAATGCCTAAGTGAGCGTCACTTGTCACCAGGTAGACATCACCTAGACCGCGGGATTTTAAGACCAGGTCGTTGATCCTGCGGGTCGACACACCCTTTAAATAGCACGTGGCGATCACGGTGGGTTAAGTAGCAAAAAGTGTGTCTGACTTTCAGCATTACTGCTGATTAGGCTGGGTAAATCGGGCGGATATAAGCATCAAGACCTTATATCCGCCCGATTAGTGTTCAATCCACCGGAATGGCACCCGCATGTGCTAATCGGGGGTTGGTGTGCTTTCCGGGTGAGTAAAAACAGACCACGATGCCCGATATGCGCTGGGCAAATGAAGAAAAACGGAACCACTTCTAAAGGCACAACCAGGTGGCGATGCAAGGACCCGAACTGCGGCAGTTCCACGACACGAACCCGCACCGACCGCACGCAGACCCGCGACTTTAAAGCCTTCGTCTCTTATGCCACCTCCACAGCAACGTTGTCTGAACTCGCCCAGCAACAAGGGGTAAGCCGTTGGACACTTGACCGCCGATTCAAACCGTTCTGGCTCATCGACATCCCCAACGACGGTGACCCACAGCGCATCTACGACCAGATCTTCATCGACGGTACCTACACCGCCGCCGGATGCTTGCTCGTCGCAGCCAGCCACGACCACGTCATCGCATGGCACTGGACCAAACACGAAACCGCCCACGCCTACACGCAGCTACTCCGCAAAATCGCTGAGCCGCTCTGCGTCGTCCTCGACGGCGGACAAGGCGCACTTACTGCGATTAAAGCCTGCTGGCCGAACGCGATAATCCAACGATGCCTCGTCCATGCGCAACGCGTCATCCGCCGCTACACCACATCACGACCACGCACCGACGCCGGCAAAGCCATCTACGCCCTGGCGTTGAAACTGACCCGTATCACCACACTCGACCAGGCACGGGAGTGGACGCTGCGTCTGCACGACTTCGGACAGGTATTCAAAGCATTCCTCAACGAGAAAACGCCCGTGTCAAAAGAGCGCCGCACACTCAACAACCAGTGGGAATGGACCCATCTGCGAGTTCGCAAGGCATACAACTCCCTGCTGCACCTCTCACGGAAAGGATGGCTGTTTACCTACCTGCAGCCACCACCGAATGCGCTTGAGCCTCAACGCTGGGCTTCAACGACAAACAGTCTGGAAGGCGGCATCAACGCCGGGCTCAAACGCATCGCCGACGCGCATCGCGGCAGGTCCGGGGAACGCCAACGAAAAATGCTCGAGTGGTACCTGCACTCGAAAACGCAACTGCCTGACGACCCATTAAAGATCGCCAGGCAGTGCAATTTCGGCCAAGATCAACTCGCCAAAGTCAACGATCTTGTCGAAGAAGACCACAACAAAGCCGACCATGAAACAGGCCGACCAGCCTTCTACGACAACGCTATCCCAACCGAGTACGAACACTCGATAGGAATCAGAAAAGGCCCCATGAAGTAACAAACGGTGTGCCCGCCCCGCAACACGCCGAGCGGACACACTTTTTGCTACTTAACCC
>NZ_JVIP01000020.1:0-66593 GCF_001076435.1 Corynebacterium sp. 401_CJEI | reverse complement strand
GGGTTAAGTAAAGAAAAGTGTGTCCGCATGCCACCATAACCCCAGACCACACACCACAAATCACCAAAGAATAGCTCCCCGAAAGCTATTACCCACACCATCCCGCACCTCCGGCCACATTTGTGCTAACCGCACACCGGTTGGATTAAAGGATGACCACCAACCGCCCCAGCTGCCCACTATGCGGCAACAACACAAAGAAAAACGGCACCACCAGCAAATCAACCACCCGTTGGCGCTGCACCCACTGCGGACACTCCTTTACCCGCAACACCCAAACCCACAACAAAAACACCGCCACCATGGCTTTGTTCATCCAATGGGCCACCGGCACCCAATCTCTAACCACCTTCGCCGCACACCATGGCGTAACCAGGCAAACCATGCACCACCGATTCCGATGGTGCTGGTGGATCATCCCCACACCCACCATCGACTCATTCCGCATCCATGACCAAATCTTCCTCGACGCGACCTATCTAAAGTCCGGATGCCTCCTGATCGCAGCCAGTAAAACCCACGTCATCAACTGGACCTGGGCCAGACACGAAACCACCGCCGCCTACACCGAACTCCTACGCCCCATTGCCGCACCACTAATCGCAGTCACAGACGGCGGACAAGGTGCCCAATCAGCCATCCACCACTGCTGGCCAACAACACGCATCCAACGCTGCCTCGTCCACGCCCAACGAACAGTCTGCCGCCACACCACCAGCAACCCCCGCACCGATGCCGGCAAAACCCTCTACCGCCTAGCCCTGAAACTCACTCGCATCACCGACCTTGACCAAGCATCCACATGGGTCGCCCACCTGCACGAATTCGACCACACCTACCGGGAATGGATGAACGAGAAAACCACCATCAAAGACCCCGTTACCGGCGCCTACACCAAGGTCTACACCCACCAACGCGTCCGAGCGGCCTATCAATCATTGCTATCTCTGCACCGCAGAGACCTGCTGTTTACCTACCTGCAACCCCCACCAACAACCATCGACCCCGACAACCTTGCAGCAACAACAAACAGCCTCGAAGGTGGCATCAACGCCCCCATAAAAGAACTAGCCCGCAGACACCGCGGACTATCACTACCGCATCAACGCACAGTGATGGATTGGTGGCTGTATCTACATACAGAAGTCCCTGACGATCCGGTCAAGATCGCCAGGGACCAACGATGGGGTCAAGACGCACTTTCCACAGCAACAGACCTGATCACCCACAACACCACAGCCACTACCAATGACATCGGTGCACCAGCAGAATACGACACCGCCATCGACACCAGCTACCAACACAACCTCGGCATCCAAAAAGGCTGGATCAAATAACCGCAACACGCCCGGAAAAGACACACTTTTCTTTACTTAACCCGGTATTGACGGGGGTGAATTGACCTGGGTTTTTAGGCATGAAAAAGGCGCATCCAATAATGGATGCGCCTGAGGAGTGCGGTGTATTAGAGCTGACTAACGCCAACCCATAGTCATCAGCAGACCAACAATGAAAAGACCAAAGCCGATGACGTAGTTCCATGCGTTCAAAGTCACCATGAACGGAATATGCGGACCCGCGATGTAGTTGACCAGCAGCCAGCCCAAACCAATCAGCATGAACCCGAACATCAGCACCTTGTACCACACCGGTGTCTGAGTGCTATTGATTTTGACCGGGGTACGGCTGACAGAGGAGCCACCGGATTGTGGTGAATTAGTGCTTTCAATCTTTGCCTTAGGCATAGCGCTTTAAACTCCTTAGGTTGTGGTCAGCAGGTTGCGATCAGCGCGGTATCTACACTCCCGCGGTATATGCATAATTGTAAACTTTGCATCCGAACTTACCAGTGAAGTTCGCAGGCAGTAGAATTCCCAGTTATGCAGATTCTCGTCGTCGATAACTATGACAGCTTCGTATTCAATCTGGTCCAGTACATAGGCCAGCTCGGCGAAACGGTTACTGTCTGGCGCAATGATGATGCGCGTCTCCGCGATGTTGACGACGTCGTAAAGCAATTTGATGCAATCCTACTGTCGCCCGGTCCCGGTGAGCCGTCCAATGCGGGATGGACAGAGGACATTATTCGCGCGGTGAGCAGGCAGGACGAGCCGACACCGGTGTTGGGTGTGTGCTTGGGTCACCAGGCGATTGGTGAGGTCTTTGGTGCGCAGGTCGTGCGTGCCGACGAGCTGTTGCACGGCAAGACCTCCCCGGTCACTCATGACGGCACGGGTGTTCTGGCCGATGTGCCCAGTCCTTTTATTGCCACGCGCTACCACTCGTTGACGGTGGATCCGAAGACGTTGCCGGAGGAACTCATTGCCACGGCATTCACCGATTCGGGCATGCTGATGGCGATGCGCCACCGCGACCTGCCGATTCACGGCGTGCAGTACCACCCGGAGTCGGTACTCACCCAGTACGGGCACCGCATGCTGGTCAATTGGCTGCGACTGGCCGGCGGTGAGTACACCGAGGAACTCCTGGCGGAGTTGGAAGAGCAGCAGGCGGTGTACCAGCGCGCCTTCTCAGACGTGCTGGCACACTAGCCGCTAGTTAGGCAGCAGATCCGGCAGCCTTATGGGAGGTTCAGGAGCAGGCCGTTCCTCTGAAGAGCTCTCCGGGGCGACCCCCAGCCGGTAGACGCGTAGGGTGACCTCGCCGTCCTTGTTGAGCTTGGATCCGGCCGACGGGTTGGCTTTCTCCACGTGGTCGACCTTGGACAGGTCCAGCGTGGTGACTTCCTCGGTGCGGATAGTTCCCTCGAAGCCGGCATCGGTGAGTGCCTTCTCCGCATCGCTGAGAGTCTGGCCCTCAACTCGTGGCATCTTAATTTGGTTGCCGCGCGAAACGTGCAGCTCGACAGTCGTTCCGACGGTGAGCTCCGTGCCCTTCTGGGGAACCTCAACAACGGTTCCCTGTTCCTCAGTGGAGTCAACCTCCACCACCTCGACAACGAAACCAGCGGACTCGAGGGTCGTGCGGGCGGAATCCAACCTCTGACCAGTGACATCCGGAACAGTCTTGGTCTCGATACCGGAGGAGACAGTCAAAGTTACGCGGGTTCCCTTCGACACCTGAGAACCGGCAGCTGGAGACTGCTCGATGACATTGCCGCGCGGAACGTCCTCACTCGGTTCCTCTTGCAGCTTTGGATTGACGACAAGCCCCGCCTCCTCGAGCAGGCGGCGAGCTTCCTCGGCCTGTTTGTCGCGTACATCCGGCACATTGGTCAACTCCGGGCCCGAAGATACGCGCAGCTTGATGCGAGATCCCTGCGGCAACCCCGATCCGACACCCGGTTCGGTGGCAATCACCGTGTCTCGGGGCACATCTGGGTTCGGCTCGTCGACGCGGTTGACCACGAAACCAGCCTGCTCGAGAACCTGCGTTGCCTCATTGACATTAAGACCCTCGACCTGCGGAATGGCAACGGTCTCGACCTCGGTGGACGAGTTGAAAAGCTGGTAGGCACCGTAGCCGACACCGCCGAGAGCGACCAGCGCAGCAGCCGCCAGTGCGACAGTCTTTCCTGCGCCACCCTTCTTTTTCTCAGGCTCGTCAGTGTTAGCGATCTGAGCAGGGGCTTCCGGCTGGGCAGCTGCTTCTTTCGGTTCCGGAGCCGGAGCCGGAGCAGGGACAGCGGCCGGAGTTGCCTGCTGTGCAGGGGTCACCCGGGTCTCAGCATCCGATGGAGCTGCCGGAAGGAATTCGGTGGTCTTCGCGTCGTCGTCATGCGCGCCGTGGTGCGCCAGCGCCAACGGATCCTCGCCGCGTGCAAGACGACGCAAATCCTGGGCGAAGTCCTCTGCGGAGTCGTAGCGCTCCATCGGGTCCTTGGCCATCGCGGTCAACAACACCGCGTCGAGGGCCTGAGCCGTGTTCGGGTCGGTGTTGAGCTTCCCCGAAGGTCGCGGCGGCTGGTCCTGAACGTGCTGGTAAGCGACAGAAAGAGGGGTTTCACCGGTGAATGGCGGGGCGCCCGTGACGGCCTCGAAAAGTACGCAGCCGACAGCGTAAATATCGGAACGGGCATCGGCGGTCTTACCGCGCGCCTGCTCCGGCGAGAGGTATTGCGCGGTACCCAGCACCGCCGCAGTCTGCGTCATCGTGGTGGAATCACCGAGCGCGCGAGCGATGCCGAAGTCCATCACCTTCACCTTGCCGGTGTTGGTCAGCATGATGTTCGCTGGCTTGATGTCACGGTGAATAATGCCCGCATGGTGGGATGCCGTCAGCGCATCACACACCGATGCCATGATCGATGCGGCCTTCTTCGGGTCGAGCCGCCCCTCACGACGAACAAGATCACGCAGGGTCTCGCCCTGAATCAGCTCCATGACAATGAAAGGCACGCGCCCCATCGGGCTATCCGTCTCGCCGGTGTCGTACACCGACACGATCGACGGGTGATTCAGCAGCGCTGAATTTTTCGCTTCACGACGGAACCTTGCGAGGAAGTTCTCATCCCTGGCAAGGTCGGCCCTCATCATCTTGACCGCGACAGAGCGACCGAGAACAGTATCTTCAGCGCGGTAGACATCGGACATGCCGCCAACGCCAATGAGCTCGCCGAGCCGATAACGGCCGGAGAGGAGATCGTCATTGCCAGACATTGTTCGTCAGTCCCTTCGGAAGGATTTCCACCAAAACATCTTGTACCTGAATATTACTGTGCATCTGGAGTCCCCAAGGTATTACCGGAGTCATTTCCCAGGGGCAACTGAATACCGGGCAGACCACCGCCACTGGAGTCGTCGCCACTGTCGTTGCCATTGTCGTTGCCCGAATCCTGAGTCGGTTCGGACGTATCCGGGGCGGTCTCGCTGGTGTCCTGCTCAGTGGAGCTGTCAGAAGCACCGTCATTGTTGCCGCCGTAGTTTTCCCCAGAGTTGCCGCCGTCGTTATTTCCCCAGTTACCGGAATTGTCACCCGACCAACCGTAACCAGAACCGTCGTTGGGGTCGGTGTTTTCCTCTGTGGTTTGCTGCTGTGACTGGTTCGGAATGTACTGCTCCAAGTTCGGAATGGTTGGCAGTGAACCGGTAGTCGACAGCGAATAGACGACCGCGATAGCACCGGCCAGCAACACTAGCAGCACCAACAGCACAATGCTGCCGCAGCCACAACCGCAGCCACTGCGCTTCTTTGCCGGCTTACGCTGTCGGGCGGGTTGCTGCGGTGGCCGCTGCGGTTGCTGCTGTGGCTGCTGCGGTGGCTGCGACACCGGCATGGGCGGTCGCGTCATGGCACCGAGTTCGGTGGTCGCCGGGTTGGCAGCGTTGGATTGACGGTGCACCGTTGGGGTCACACCACGCGGCTGCGGTGGGCGGTGCCCCGCGCGCACTCGCAAAACAGCCTGTGCCAGCTCACGGCCATCGGCATAGCGACGCTGCGGATCCTTGCGCAGCATAATGCCGATAAGTTCGCGGATATGCGGATTGACCGTCGGCGCCAACGCAGGTGGTGCCTCGTTGATGTGTGCCACGGCAACCGCGACGGTGGAGTCGCCCTGGAAGGGCCGGGCGCCGGCCACCATTTCGTAGGCGACACAGCCAAGCGAGTAGATGTCTGTCGCCGGACTCACCTGTTTGCCCTGCGCCTGCTCCGGTGAGACATACTGCGCGGTGCCGACGACCATGCCGGTACGTGTCAGAGGCACCGCTTCAGCGGCTTTGGCAATGCCAAAGTCGGTAATTTTCACGGTGCCCTCCGGCGTCACCAGGAGGTTGCCTGGCTTAATGTCGCGGTGGACAAGGTTCGCAGCGTGAATTGCCGACAGGCCGTGTGCAGTCTGCTCCAGAACGTCGAGCATCAGGTGCTCTGGCAGGGTGCGACGTCGCTGCAGCACCTGCGACAGAGATTCGCCACGGATGTACTCCATGACGATGTAACACGCGCCGTGGCTGCCGATGTCGCCTTCCTCGTAGGTGACAATCTTCACCACGTTTGGGCTGTTGACGCTGCGCGCAGCGGCGGCTTCGTTCTGGAAGCGCTGCCGGAACTCGTAGTTGTCCGAGTATTCCTGGTTCAGAAGTTTGATTGCAACCAGTTCGCCGCTGGTGGCGTCGTCGGCAAGCCAGACGGTGGACATGCCGCCACGGCCGAGCAGACGGCGGACGTGATATCGGTCGCCAACGATGTCTTGAACTTGGTGGGCATCCATGCTTATCGACCCGCCTGTTCGACCGCGTTAATGAGTGCACGGCCAATCGGGGCAGCAACGGAGGCGCCGGTAGCGCCCGGGCCCTGGCCGCCACCGTTTTCCACGACGACAGCCACGGCGACATCGGAGTCCGGCGCGAAGGCGATGTACCAGACGTGCGGTGCGTACTCGCCGCGGACAGCACCGTGTTCCGCGGTACCGGTCTTGGAGGCAATACGCGAACCGTTACCGCCCGAGTGCGACTCGGAGCCGCGCATCAGCTCAGTTACGGTCTCCGCGACCTCCGGCGAAATCGCCTCGCCGGCTTCAATCGGCTTAAAGGACTTGATTTCGGAGAGGTCGGCACCGCGCACCGATTTGATGATCTGGGGTTCCATGCGCACGCCGCCGTTGGCAATCGTGGCGGCGATGATGGCGTTGTCCAGCGGCGTGAAAGACACGTCGCGCTGACCAATGGAGGTCTGACCCAGCGAGGACTGATCCGGAATATCACCGACAGCGGAGGGCTGAATCGGCAGGCCCGCGTCATCGTGGGTCTCACCGATGCCGAATCGCTTAGCGACGTCCTTGAGCGCATCGGCCCCGTACTGCATACCGAGCTCAGCGAATGCCGTATTACAGGACTGCGCGAAAGCCTGGCGGAGAGTTGTAGTAGCCCCACCACAGGTCGAGCCACCGTAGTTCTCCAACGTAGTGGTGGTATCCGGCAGCGTAATCTGCGGTGCGCCAGTGACCGAGGTGTCCGGGGAAGCGCCTTGCTCCAGTGCCGTGACCGTGGTCAACACCTTGAAAGTGGAACCCGGCGGCAGCGGACGCTGAGTGGCGTGGTTGAGCAGCGGTGCGCCCTCATTGTTATTGAGGGACTGCCAGGTACTCTCGTCGCCGGCGGCGATGTCATTCGGGTTGAACGACGGTGTGGAGGCCATCGCGAGAATTTCACCCGTCGATGGGCGAATGGCGACGGCGGAGCCGACGTAGCCGCGTTCAGCGAGTTGTTGGTACGCAGTCCGCTGAGCGTTCGGCAACAGCGTCAGCTCCGTGGAGGCCCCAGAGGGTTCCTTGCCCGTGACCATGTCGAGGGCGCGGGAGGTAAACAGCGAAGGGTCGCTGCCGTTCAAGATCTCGTTCTGAGAGCGTTCGATACCGGCGGAGCCGTAGATGTCCGACAGGTATCCGACCACCGCGGCATATGCCTCCGGGTTGGTGTCGTAGCTGCGGTCATAGAAGCCGCTCTCGCCCTTGACCGAGTGGGCCAGAATGTCGCCGTCAGTGGTGATTTGGCCGCGAGGTTTGGACTTTTCCTCCAGGAACTGGCGGCTATTCAGCGGATTGTGGGCGTACTTATCCTGCTGGAAACCCTGGATGTAGGTCAGGTTCGCCAGTAGAAGAACGAAGAGTCCGAGAACGACAACAAAGATTTGGCGAATGGTCTTATTCATCTACTGGTTCACCTCCTGAGATGCGGTGGCATTGTCGTTGAGGCCCGAAGAGTTGCTTGGAATTCCCCAGGGGCGGTTGGCCTCATCAGAGACGCGCAACACGATAGCCAACATGATGTAGCTGGCCAACAGTGAGGAACCACCGGCTGACATGAACGGAGTAGTCAGACCGGTCAGCGGCATCAGCTTGGAAACACCGGCTGCAACCACGAACAGCTGAATGGCCATCGAGAATGCGACACCGGCCGCCAGCAGCTTGCCAAAGGAATCACGTACCGCCAAGCTCGCCGAAATACCGCGGGAAATCAGAATCGCGAACAGCAGGATGATGGCACTCAGGCCGGTAAAACCGAGCTCCTCACCAAAGGCCGAGAGGATGAAGTCAGAGTGTGCCACCGGAATGTTCTGTGGGTAGCCCTGGCCCAGACCGGTGCCACCGATGCCACCCCAGCTCATGCCGAACAGACCCTGGGAGAGCTGGTAGCCGCCCTCGTCGTAGGAGCCCAACGGATCCAGGAAATGCGTGACTCGCGCCTGAATCTTGTCCGAAACCATGTAGACACCGACAACGCCGACGGTCACCAGCACCATGCCGATGATCAGCCAGGAACCGCGACCGGTGGCAGCGTAGAGCATTGCCAGCACAGTGCCGAAGAGCACCAGCGCCGGGCCAAAGTCATTCTGCAGAGCCATGATGACGGTAGCGATGCCCCAGATCAGCAGAATCGGACCCAGGTCGCGAACACGCGGGAAATCAATGCCCAGGAAACGCTTGCCCGCCACATTGAACAGCGAGCGCTTATTCACCAGCAGCTGAGCAAAGAAGATCAGCAGCATGACCTTGGCAAACTCACCCGGCTGCATGGAGAACGGGCCGATGGAAATCCAGATGCGGGCATCAGCATTAATCGACGACGGCCACACCAGCGGTAGCGCCAACAGAATCAAGCCGCCGAGACCCAGCAGATACGAGTACTGCGACAGCGAGTGGTGGTTGCGCAGCAGGACAATCACGCCGATAAACAGTGCGACACTGAGTACGGTCCACATGATCTGATTGCGCACCAACGAGGTGTCATTGGCCAGGTCGAGGCGGTGAATCATCACCAGCCCCAAGGCATTGAGCGTTGCTGCAACCGGCAGCATCACCTGATCGGCGTTGGGCGCCACAAAGGTCAGCGCGATATGCGCCACTGCAAAAATCACAAAGAATCCGCCAATGATGTAAAAGACATCTCCGGTCAGAGAGTTACCCTGAGCCAGTTCCAGCGAAATTAGTGCCAAAAGCAACAATCCTGCCGACAGCAGCAGCAGGAGCATTTCCTTCATCCGAAGCTGTCGCTTCGTGGTAGTTTCACTCATTTTCGCACCTGCCTACAGTTGACTCCTGGCTTCGAGCCCAGCTTTTCATCCTTCTTGTCATCGTCGGAAACGGACAGACACACCGGCAGCGCCGACTCCGCCAAACGTCCAATCTGGTCGCTGACACCGTTGTAGGAATCAGCTGGCAGACCTTCCAGCGAATTGCGTGCCGCCGGTGAGAGATCTTCCGGCGTCATGATGTGGCAGTCGACCTTCTCCTTCGCCGTCCCAGCCGGAGGAAGCTGAACTTTATTGTCATCGGTCAAACAGATGAACTGATGTGGCTCTTGCAGATCGAAGCCCAGCAAACTGCCGGGCACGCCGTGCATCAGCTGCACCTGCCCGTCGACCACCGCGAGATGGTACATCGACTCCTTCTTCTGCCAGCCCCAAATACCAAGGCCGACCAACCCGGCCACCAGCACCAGCACCACAGAAATAACTAGCCACTTGCCCTTGGAAGCTTTCTTCTCCGGCGCCGAAGTCACTGCAATTTCCTGTGACTTCCGCGGGCGGAGTGCCGCCGCGCGTCCCGCTGACGTATTGGGGCGGGGGAGTTCCTCCTCCGCACTCTGCAGGGCACCGGCCAGGGCGGGCTCGTAAGGCGTGCGTGCCGACGAATCGACAACATCGGCAACCACCACGGTGATGTTATCCGGACCACCGGACTTCAACGCGTAGTCAATGAGCTTGGTAGCGGCCTCGTCCGGAGTGCCCTCCGAGAGCACATCCTTGATGGTGTCCGCGGACACTGGATCGGATAGACCATCCGAGCACAGCAGGTAGCGATCGCCCTCGTGAACATCGCGATAAGACAAAGTAGGCTCCACCGGGCGACCGGTGAGAGCCTTCAAAATCAGTGAGCGCTGAGGGTGAATTGCCGCTTCTTCCTCGGTGAGATTGCCCTCATCCACCAGGGACTGCACATAGGTGTCATCCCGGGTAATGCGGATGAGCTCCCCGTCGCGCAGCAGATAGCCACGCGAGTCACCGACATGGCACATGCCCAGGCGGGTGCCGTCGAAAAGCAGAGCAGTCAGCGTAGTGCCCATGCCTTGCGTAGACGGGTTCTGCTCAATTTCATCCGCAATGGAGTTATTGCCCTCCATGCAGGCGCTGCGCAGGGACTCGAGCAAATCGGGGCCGGGCTGATCATTGTCCAGCCGAGAGACGGCCGCAATCATCAGCTGGGATGCGATTTCTCCGGCGGCGTGGCCACCCATGCCGTCGGCAAGCGCGAGCAGACGCGAACCCGCATAGGCGGAGTCCTCGTTGTTCTGTCGGATGAGGCCGCGGTCAGAGCGGGCCGTGTAATTCAGAGCAAGACTCATGGTTGCAACCTCAAAGTTGTACGGCCAATACGAAATTCCATACCCGAAGCCAGGCGTTCCGGCTGTTCCACGCGCTGGCCATTGAGGAATGTGCCATTGCGGGAGTCCAGATCCTCCAAGTACCAGATGCCGTCGCGGTTGATGACGCGAGCGTGCTGGCCCGAGGCGAAGTCATCGTTGAGGACGAAGGCATTCGACTCTGAACGGCCAATAGTGATGTCGCGTTGGTTGTTTAGGTTCATGCGCGAACCCGCCAGCGGCCCGGAGGTGACAAGGAGCTGATGTGGAGTCTGCGAGCGCTGGAAACGCTTGGCCGGAGCACTGCTGGCCTGCCGAAGTGGGCGCAGCGGAGCCGAGCCTGTTGTTTCTGTACGCAGGGTGCGAAGCGTCATCCAAATGAAAAACCACAGGACGACCAGCACGCCGATGCGCGAAAGCAGAAAAACGATAGCTTCCACGTCCGAGGAACCTCCTTATGTAGAGCTGGTGGGTCCGCAAACCGAACACACGGACGTAATTATTCCAGGAATGTGTCGGCAAACCTAGGGCAGTGGCATGTGAACCTGGTGAACCTCACTACTTAGCGGATCTGAATCAGCGGATCTGAACTTCGAGAACAGAATGTCCTAGCGAGATTTCGTCGCCGTCGGCCAGCAGCCAGTTCTCAATGGGTTCGCCATTGACAATGGTGCCGTTGGTCGAATGCAAATCGACGAGCACAGCGTCCTGGCCATCCCACGTGATCTCGGCATGCTGGCGGGAAACACCAGTATCCGGGAGGCGGAAGTCGGAAGCGGTGCCGCGGCCGATGATGTTCGAACCATGGCGCACCTCAAATACGCGCGAGGAGCCGTCCTGCAACAGCAGGGTGACGGTCTTTTCCTGGGACTGGTCTTCACCCACGGCCGCGCTGCTCAGCTCAGTTGCAGCCTCTGGGTCGACCGCGGGGATGGGGCGGGAAGCGGTGGGGAACTGCTCAGCTTCCGGCTGCGGGTGGTAGGCGGCAGAGGTCTCTGCAGCTTGGGGTTCATCATCGCTTTGCGACGGGGCTGCGTCAGTGTTGGCATCATCGGCACTGTCCTCGAATGGGACGAACTCCGAGGTGCCCACGGTGTCCTCGGTGAAAGTGCTGGCCGTCTTCAACTGGCCGGTGTGGAGAGACTCCACTGCCTGCAGGTGGACGCTAATGGAACCGGTGAAGCCCCAGCCGTTGTTACGGCAGTAGCGTGTCATGCGGTCAGCCAACTGATTCGGCAGGTTGGGCTCGGACGCAGAAAGGTTCTTGTAGTCGGCAGCGCTGATGCCAATGCGGAAATCATTGGGTGCCAAGTACTGACCGTTGGCGTCCTGCATCAGGAAGTCTTCAATTTCCTGCTTCAGGCATTCTTCTAACTCATTCGGGACAACCTTGCCGCCGAACACGCGCGCAAAGCTGTTATCGAGCCCGCGCTGAAGCGAGCTATCAAGCTTGCGGATGCGTCCTAGGAAATCCATCTGACTAAAGAAATTCGCCTTCTCCCGCCAAACCGCGGCGGGTTACGTGAAAAAAATGTGCACAAAAATTATCGATACTTAAGCAACAGTATAGAGCCCTACACCTTCAGTTAAGGGCTAGGAACTGCTGAGGTTTATCAAATAGTGACGACGGTTGTGGGGGAAGTTGCTATTGCTAAGTGCTGAAAAGGCGTTTTAAATTCCGTTGGAAAGTGCTTGAAAAGTGGTGAAAAACGCGCGCTGGCCTGGGGATTTGGTGGTGTATTAGCGCGGGGTGTTATAGTTCTATTCGTTCCCACGGGCGAGTGGCGGAATGGCAGACGCGCTGGCTTCAGGTGCCAGTGTCCTTTACGGACGTGGGGGTTCAAGTCCCCCTTCGCCCACAGTGAAGATCCTCGGAAGTGTAAAAGCTTCCGAGGATTTTTTGTTTGTGGTGGGGGTTAGCATGGGGGTTGGATTGAAGCAGGGGCGGATGCTGAGCCGAGGTTGTTGGCTTGTCCTGTAACCCTCCTTTAACCCTGTCCGGCACTTATGGCCAGGTTTCGGGGACTTATCGATGTATTTCTCTCACTTATCGATGGATTCTCCTGACTTATCGATGGTTTTTCGGCACTTATGCGCACGCTGTGGGCCAGGCCCTCTCACTTGTCGATGCACTATTCACTTGTGGACACGCTACAGCGCATCGATAGGTGAATAGCGTGGCCACAAGTCGTCGGATGCGTGGGCCAGCGAGCATTGCAGCCAGCTCGCGAGAAGAAATGTAGAAATCTCAAAACTCATTTTGTATTGAAAGTAGAAGAAAACTTGAATAGTTTTGAGATGAGCATGAGGGCGGTCGGCCCCCATCTGCGACATTGGTATAGCGGTGTTCAGTCATGAATTTGGCTCACGGCCATATTTTAACGATTGTTTGGTACCTGTTTATATCGTGAAAAATCAACTCAAGAATGTGTAAGAAATATTAAGAGAGAGCTTGCATGGTGAGGAATCTTCTTCCGAGGAAAGCCTGTCAATTCATAGTCGGAATGTAGGCATGAAAATTATATTTAGAGCAATTCTGGTTACCGCAATTATTCTTGAAGCAGTTCTTTTCCTTCTTATGAATGTGGTATCTGGTTTGCCGGGTTGGGTATTCCTGTTACCACTTGCCGTGGTGGTTGCGGCTTTTCTCTTACTGTTTGGAGGTATGTGGCAAGACTATCTCAGAAATGGCAGGTCATGGGCTGCTTCGCTGTCCGAGACGTCAAAGAAATTTGGCGTACCTCGAAAAATACTAGCGTTACTCGTTTCGGAAGTTGGTTCGCTGCTAGCTGCTTTCACCTTTTTTAAGCCTCAGAGAAATGTCGACAGTGAAGTCAGATCCTTCACTGTACATAGAAACCTTCGAACTGTTGTTTTTATGATACTGGCGCTGAGCGTTGCAGAAATAAGCATAGTGCATTTTGCTATTTCTAATGCATTTTGGCGATATTTATTTCTGGTAATTAGTGTTTATGCCGTAGTTCTTTTATCTGGATTTTACGTAACTGTTCGGGACCATCCCCATCTAATAACACCGCAAGGACTCGTACTGCGAAATGGGCGAAGGCTTATTTGTGAAATTCCGTGGTCACACTTACGTCATGCGAGCTCCGTAACGGCAGGTGAAGGAGGGGACGTAGCAATTGACGAGCACGGCAATCTCAGGGTGCCTGTTTTGAGTGAAGTGAACGTCAGGTTAGAAGTCGATTCGCAGGTCGTGGCAGAAGATCTTTACAAGGGACCAATGATGGTTTCCTCGATTGAGATTTACTGCGACGACAAAGACACATTCCTGCGCGATCTCGCTGAGAAAAGGAATGCTCATTAAGTGCTTGGTAGCTTCCAGGGCTGGTAATCGACCCCGACCTATCGCCAGAACTTGGTCATCCCGCGCTTGTCCTCCATGTTGAACTCGATCATCTTGGCCAGCAGGTCGAGCGGCATCGACTCGGCTTTGCCGTCCTTTGGCCAGGGGAAGCGGACCATCATTTTTCCGTAGGAGAGGCCGCGGGCATCGAACTCGTCGGAGAACTTTTCAATACCAGCGCGTTCCGGGGCGATCGCCATGTGTTTCTTGGCGTAGGAGAAACCGATGATAAAAGTGCCATCGAGCGTGAACATCGGCTGATTCCAGGCAATGCGAACGCCGAGTTCCGGGTACTTTTCGTGAACCCATTCCAACACCTCGAGAGCGACAGCACGCTGCGTGTCATCATCTACCCGCGAGAGGTGATTGGCGAAGAACTCGGCGATGGTTTCATCGGTCATATGCTGAACAGCCATAGCCTGGATTTTACTGTGCCATCAACTAACACCCGAGCCATCAACTAACATAACTCCGAGTGGCTACAGATTTGAATACTCAGTTTGATCCCAAAAAGGCGTGGCCAGCGCTATGGACCGTGTTACTCGGCTTCTTCATGATCCTGGTCGACGCCACCATTGTCACCGTTGGTATCAACACCATCCAGCATGAACTGGGCGGTGAGCTCAACCAGGTCATGTGGGTGACCAGTGGTTATCTGCTGGCCTATGCCGTGCCGTTGCTCATTACTGGCAGGCTCGGTGACCTCTGGGGAGTCAAGCACACCTATGTAGCGGGCCTGGTTATCTTCGTGTTGGCGTCGCTGGCGTGTGGGTTGGCGCCGTCGTTAAGCATGCTGATCATTGCCCGCGTGGTGCAGGGACTGGGGGCCGCGCTGCTGACGCCGCAGACGATGGCGCTGATTACGCAGATGTTTCCGCCGGCGCATCGCGGTGCGGCGATGGGCCTGTGGGGTGCGGCGGCCGGAATTGCCTCGCTGACGGGGCCGCTGGCCGGTGGCGTGTTGATTGAGCTGCTGAGTTGGCGCTGGATTTTCCTCATTAATGTGCCGATTGGGCTGATCGGGCTGGTTTTTGCGTTCCGCTATCTGCCGACATTTGAGACACACCGCAACAAGATTGATTATCTCGGTGTTGTACTCAGCGCGATTGGTATGTTCCTGCTGGTCTTCGGCATTCAGGAGGGGGAGAGTGCCGGCTGGTCCGGTTGGATCTGGGCACTGATTGCCGGTGGCGTGGTGGTTCTTGGACTATTCACCGCGTGGGAGGCCAAGACCACGGCCGAACCGTTGATGCCACTGTCCCTTTTTAAGGATCGCAACTTCACCATCTCCTCGCTGGCGATTGCTGTGACGGGGGCGCTGGTGGTCGCGGTTGGTTTCCCAATCATCCTCTTCGCCCAGAATGCTCGCGACCTATCGACCATCCAGGCCTCACTACTGCTCGTGCCGCAGGCGGTCATTTCCGGTGTCATGGCACCGTGGACTGGGCGAATGCTGGACCGGCTGAAGTTCCGCGAGTTCGCGCTGATTGGTTTTGGGTCCTCGCTGGTGGGCATGCTCGGGTTCCACTACCTCATCCACGAGGACCTCTCCGTGCTGTGGCTGCTGCTGCCGGGCGCCGCATTCGGTGTGGCAAACGCGTTTATTTGGGGCACGCTGTCGACGGCTGCCACCCGCAACATCGACCCGTCCCTCGCCGGTGCCGCCTCCGGTGTGTACAACACCATCCGCCAGATTGGCAGTGTGCTGGGCAGCGCGCTGATTGCTACCGTCATGGCCGCAGCTCTCAGCAGCAACCGTGGCGACTTCACCACCGCCATGAGTGACGCGATGTGGTTGCCGGTGGCACTGTCGGCCCTGGGTGTCGTGGCGGCGCTGGGGCTTAAGAATCCGAAGTAAAACGCTCCACCATGTAGTCTGCGATGCCGACCGGATCGGCCAGGAAATCCCTGGTTGCCCGTACCGCGAGGGTGTCTTCGAAGTGGGTGGTGTCGGCGTCGTCAAGCGAAATAATCGTTGCTTCTGGCGTGGCGAGCAGGATGGGGGAATGCGTCGCCATGATGATTTGTGCGCCGGCTTCCGCGAGCGCGCCGAGGCGGCCGAGGAGCTCCAGTTGGCGTAGGACCGACAGTCCGGCCTCGGGTTCGTCAAGGAAAATCAGTGATTCGGGACTGAAGCGGCGTTCGGCCAGCGTCATGATGGATTGGCCGTGGCTCATCTGGGTGAGGTCTGCCATTTCTCTGCCACCTGGTAGCTGCCCCAAGCGACTCGTAATAGCGCGCGAGGTTCAGGTGCGCGTCGCCGCGAAAGAAGAACGTGTCCGGGGGATTGCGCCTGGTCAGCGCCAGTGGGACCGGGGAGGTGCGCTCTTGCGTCTTGTATCGCGAGCCACCGTCCGTATCGACACCCATCGCCGACGCCAACGCCTCCAGCACCGTCGACTTTCCCTTGCCGTTTTCGCCGGTCAGAATGGTAATCGGCGTGGTGAAGGCCATGGGGAAGGGCAGGGCGAGCTTTACGACGTACGCCGGGAGCTCGGCATCATCGTGAATACGGGCATGGCGGAGGTAGATCATGGTTGCGGCAGTTGGTCGATCTGTTTGAGCAGTTCAAAGCCGTCTGCGCCCTCGATGAACGGGACCTCCTTGTTCTCCAGCTTTTCAATTGGCACCGCCGTGCCGTGAGAGAGCACGTGCTCGCTGGGAGTGAGGTTGCGGATTGCGATTGCCGCGACCTTGTCCGGATGCTCCGCCGCGGCCGTGCCGTAGATGAGCGGGTCGTACTGGCCATCATCGCCGACGAGAATCCAGTTGATTTCGGGGAAGTCAATAAACAGGTCGCGAAGTCGCACCTTCTTGTGTTCCTTGCCCGAGCGGAACAGGCCGGTGGGCGTTGGCCCCCAATCGGTGAGAAGCAGTGGGCCCTTCGGCAGGTTGTTGCGGTGCAGGAACTTTTTTAGGGTGCTGAAGGTGTTCCACGCTCCGGTGGAGAGATAGATGACGGGGACGTCCGTGTCCTCGTCGGTTTTGCTCGCGTAACGACGGCGAAGCTGCGCATAAAACTCGCTGAAGCCAGCGACGGCCTTGCGCTCGTCTGTCTCCTTGACCCAGGAGTTGTAGGCGGCGATGAGGGCGCGCGGCAGCATGGTGACCAACACGGTGTCATCAATATCGGAGACGATGCCGTATTTGGTCTCCGGGGAGAGGATGAGGACCTCTGCAGGAGTGTCGTTGATGGTAATTTCGTGCCAGCCGGGTTCGAGGCCGTGATTCCTGATTAGTACCTCGATATAGCCGTTGCTATCCGTGGTGGTTTCCACCGTGCGGTCGCCGGCAGTGATGGTGACGGGAAAGTCCGCGAGTTCGACGGTAAAGAACTGCCAAAATCCGCGTTTTTTGTTTCGTTCTTCGTCTCGTTTTTTGGCCGGATCCTTCAGGAGGACACGGCCGAATACGCGCACGCGCTCTGCATTTCCGTACCCGGTGAAACCGATGATTTCCGGTTCCCAACCAGCGTTTTTGGAACGCTTGGCGGCCAGCGCGTTGATCCTTCTCTCGGTCTTGCGGACGACATCTGCCACGGACATGCTTTCCAGGATACGGGTTGACAGGACGGGGGAGGGTGCGCGTAGGTTGGTCGCCCAAGAGAAAAGTCAACCCTTTAGGAGTGTTCTCTTTTTATGCGTTTTTCCGGTAAGTTCATCGCATCCGCCGCTGTGGCAGCAGGCATGATTGCTGCCCCGACCGCGGCCGCTAACGCTGCATCAGTCAGCGCCTGGGATCAGGTTGCGGCTTGTGAGTCCGGCGGAAATTGGCAGACCAATACCGGTAACGGCTACTACGGCGGACTGCAGTTCTCGCAGCAGACCTGGAGCGGCCACGGCGGTGACCAGTACGCACCGACGGCTGACCAGGCCACCAAGGAGCAGCAGATTGAGATTGGCGAGCGCGTGCTTGCCTCCCAGGGTGCTGGCGCATGGCCGAACTGCGGTGGTCCGCTGGGTTAATCCTCCCCATCATCAAAGACCAGATCTGGCACAGCCGCGAATGACAGCCACCACTTCATGTAGTGGTCATGGCGTGCTTTCGTCTTCTGAGTAGCGCGTTTGTCAAATGTCTGTCGCCCGAACCCGGCTAATGGTCCGGCCGGGACGGTCGCCGCGGTAACGCCGTCGGCAGAGGACCACACCTCTGAGCCGTCCTCATAAGCGGTGATATCCCAGAGCTTGTGGGTTTTCAGGTTGTGGTGCTTCCTGCATAGGCAGTGCAGATTCTGTGTGTCGGTGGGGCCACCGGCTTCGGGGTCTTCCTGGTTGTACGGCGCGATATGGTCAATATCGCACTTGTACGCTGGGACTTCGCAGCCGGGGAAGCGACACGTGCCGTCGCGACCGTGGACGCGGGCGACCTGCGCTGGAGTTGGACGGTAACCATTGGTGGCGCTGTCTGCTGAGAGGCGGACATGCGTCACCTTTTGCATCCACTCCTCCGTGACCAGCGCGCCAAGCCAGCCGGCGCCGTCCAGCCAGGCATCATCACTGTGGGGCTCGCGGAAAACATTGAGCACAACTTCCGCATTGGTGCGCTGGTGGATCAGTTCCACAAATGCATCCGCCTGCGTCATTTCCTCATTCGCGCGGAAGACCGTTTCAATTGCGCACATGGCGAAATAGGCGCGGTCCGGCCGCAGGGTGAGAATGATTTGGGAGTAGCTGTCGGGACGTTCCACCAGAGTCACCGATTCCGTATCGGTGATGGTGGGAATTGTGCCGTCGGCACGAGCGCGGTCATCCAAATCCGCAGCAATATCACCAATTTTGGTGGTGAGCGTGCGAGGACCAATCATTGCTTGACGACGCTTCCGTGGCGTAACCAATGCCAGAATCTTCTTCTCTGCATCGGGTATTTGATCAGGCTCGATGCCGACTACGCCATGTGCAATGATGCCGAGTTGCCGCATGGATAATGCGCAGCTTTCCCGGGCATATTCCGCCAACTGTGGCATTTTCTCCAGCAACAGGCCAATGTCACAGATACGTAGTGCCTCACTGCGAGTGATTCCCAACCGAACGCTGATGCGAGCGGCATGGTTTTCAACGTCATCATCACCTGCAGGGCAGCAGGCTTTAATTAACTCAAGTTGGGCGCGGTTGGTAGCCCGCGCGAGTGCTGAGAGCTCATCTTCAGGATTTTCGTGAGCCCAATATGGTTCGGGTACTTGTTCGGACTTCATTGGATCCCCCTGGTGCTCCAATGGTTGTCGGTTTTCTTTCGAACTTACTTGCTATCATACAGGCGCTTTTCTGGCTTGTAAAGAGAAATGAAAGAGAATTTTGAGGAGTTTTCGAAGATGGTTAGCCGACTATAAAGGCACCGTTTAGCTGGGCATTTGCAGGGCGTACGCTAGGCCCTGGTCCAAAAACATAAATAAAACACCAGTTCGAAAACGAAAGCTTGGTAATCTCGCTTTCATAAAAGCAGAGCGCAGATAAACAGCACAGACAGCGGGGAGCAAAACCATGATCATCCGGCACGCAACGCGGGAGGACGCCGCGGCAATCGCGGAGATCTACAACGAAGCCGTAATCAACACCGTCGCCATCTGGAATGATGACACTGTCAGTGCGGAGGATCGCATCGCATGGATGGCGGCGCACTGTTAAGCGCGACCATCGATGCTGCTCGCGAGGCGGGAAAGCACGTCTTGGCTGCGGCGATAGAAGGCAGTAACGAGGGGTCGATTGCGCTGCACAAAAAGTATGGCTTTCAGCGTGTTGGGCTACTGCCGCAGGTGGGGACGAAGAACGGGCGATGGTTGGACATGCTGTTGATGCAGGTCATGCTGACAGACGGGCAGCCACCCGCTCGGCCGCGCGCTTAGCGAAGGGGCCAACGCCCATAATCGTGGCGGCACCGGGGCCAACCCAGTCGCCGTAGCCGACGAACTCGATGAGGTCAGAGTCGATGCTGCGGAAAGGGCCGAGCGCTGGGCGGAAACCGGTGCACCAGATGAGGTGGTCCGCGTGGACGTCGTCAAGCGAGGAGAACATGGGCGTCCAGGTGAGTGCGCCGGAGTCGCGGGCTTTGCGGACGGGCGGTAGGACGACGATGTCGCCGATGCTGTCGGTGGCGCCCTGGCGGTAGCGTTTGAACAGGACGCGGCCGTCGACGTCGTTGGGCATCCAGCGTGGTTCGTGGCGGGTGAACCAGGTGGTGTCGATGTTGGAAAGTACCAGTTCAGAGGCAATTTGTGCGCCGGAGTTCGCCGCGCCGACAACGGCAACGCGGGAGCTTTCGAATGGCTCGGGACCTGGGTAGTTGGCCGAATGCCACTGTTTTGCGGCGGTCGTGCCGGGGTAGTGCGGGACGAAGGGCCGGTTGCCGGTGGCGGCGATGAGCTGGCGGGATTCGAGGTCACCGGCATCGCTGGTGAGGTGGAAGGTGCCGTCATGGGAGACGTGCGTGACGGCGACCGGGCGCTGAACGCGCAGTTCGTAGCGCTTTTCGTAGGAGTTGAGGTAGTCAATCACGTGGGAAGCGGGCGGGAAACCGTCATAATTGGGCATCTGGATGCCCGGAAGGTTGGAAAAGTCCGGGGTGGAAAAGAGCGTCAGTGAGGGCCAGACATTGCGCCAGGAGCCGCCGGGAGCGGGCTGATTGTCCAGAATGAGCGGATCAATGCCGCGTTTGTGCAAGTAATAGGCGGTAGCGAGGGCAGCTTGGCCGCCACCGACGATGATGACATCCTCAAGCATGTTTCCAGCTTAACGACGAGTGCCGCACCTCGAGCTGTACTACCGTGGAGCACCATGAGCTCGCTGTTTGATCTTTCGGACAAGCCCATCGACGAACTACCCGGTTACCAGCGCACATTCGCGCCGGGCCGACTCACGGTGGGGCTCAGCCTGCCCATCGAGCAGGACGCCGAAGCCGAGCCCAAGGACGCGCTGAGCAACCAGATTCGGCTGATTCAGAAAGTCGAACGCGCAGGCATCGCGGCGGTGTGGGCACGCGACATCCCGCTGCGCGTGGAAACATTCGGCGACGTCGGCCAGGTCTACGACCCCTGGATGTACCTCAGTTACATCGCCGCACACACCACCGATATCGCGCTCGGCACCGGCGCAGTCGTCGTGCCCTTCCAGCATCCGCTGGTGATGGCCAAGCGCGCTGCCACACTGGACAGGCTTTCCGACGGTCGTTTCCTCTTCGGCGTTGCCACTGGGGACCGACCCGAGGAGTTTCCCGCCTTTAACCAGGACAAAGGCAAGCGGGGTGAGCGTTTCCGCGAGCATATCGAGGTCTATAAAAAGGCCCTGAGCACTAGCTACCGGCCTATCCGGTGGTCCGAGGGCAAGATGGGCGGATCCGATGTGGTGCCCAAGCCGCTGGCCCGCCGAGTTCCGCTGTTGGCCACCGGCTCCTGTCAGCAGAGCCTGGAGTGGAAGGCCGCGCATACCGACGGGTGGTTCATGTACCACAAAGGCCTGGAGATGCAGAAGAAAAACATCGCCAACTGGCAGGAGGCGGTGGCCCAGGAGTGCGGCGAGGGCGTGTTCAAGCCCTTCTTGGAATCACTGTGGATTGACCTGCATGAAGACCCCGACGCCCCCGCGCAGGGTGGCCACTTCGGGTACCGCCTTGGCCGCAACAAGCTCATTGAACTGCTGCAATCCCAGCGCCAGCTCGGTATCAACCACGTCAGCATCAACTTTCGTACCTCGAAGCGGGATGCGGAAGAGCAGATTGATGAGCTGATTGAGTATGTGCTGCCGGCGCTCGATGAGCTCCCTACACAGACTCCGTAGCGCCCTGCCACTGATTAATCCCGCGGTCGACAGCCCACTTGTCGATTTCCGCGAGTTCTTCATCGCTAAACGGTGCAGCGTCCAGGGCGCCGAGGCTGTTCTTCAGCTGCTTCACCGAGGATGCACCGATCAGGGCTGAGGTCACTTCGTCACGGCGGAGCACCCACGAGATGGCCATCTGTGCCAGGGACTGGCCTCGTCGTGAAGCAATGGCGTTGAGCTCGCGGATGGCGGTGAGCGTGTCGTCGTTGAGGAACCCCGAGTTCATCTTGTGCGCCCCGAGACGCGAGGATTCCGGCACGCCATCCAAGTAGCGGTCGGTGAGAAGCCCCTGCGCAAGCGCGGAAAAGGCGATGACACCCATGCCTTCGTCGGCGCAGGTTGCCAGCAGTTCGTCCTCGATCCAGCGGTTGAACATGGAGTAGCTCGGCTGGTGAATGGTCAGCGGTGTGCCCAGCTCACGGGCGATTTTCTGCGCGCGACGAGTGAGCTCGGGGGAGTAGGAGCTCACGCCGACGTAGAGCGCGCGACCGGAGCGGACGAGGAAGTCGAGGGCGGCGACGGTTTCCTCGATAGGCGTATCCGGGTCGGGGCGGTGGTGGTAGAAAATGTCCACATAATCCAGGCCCATGCGCTTCAGCGAGGCATCGCAGCTGGCCACGAGGTACTTCCGCGAGCCGCCGAAGCCGTAGGGACCATCCTGCATGTACCAACCGGCTTTGGAGGAAATGATCATTTCATCGCGGTAAGGAGCGAAATCCTTGGCCATGATGCGACCGAAACTCGCCTCCGCAGAGCCCTGCGGTGGGCCGTAGTTGTTGGCGAGGTCGAAGTGTGTGACGCCGTGGTCGAACGCGGTGCGCAGGATCTCACGCTGCGTTTCCAGCGGCCGGTCATCACCAAAGTTATGCCAAAGTCCCAGCGTAATGGCTGGAAGCTTCAGCCCCGTGCCGCCGGAGCGGTTGTACGGCATTGTTTCGTAGCGGTTTTCATCGGCGCGGTACACGTCTGGGTAAGCCATGTCTACGAGGGTACGCGTGCTTAACGACGGGTAGTTGCGCACAAGGTGGCCGACAACGAGGCGCGTGGCCGAATGGCTACCCCTGGAAGTAATAAAAGTGAGCTTGCTGGGGAACAACTGGGGCAGTTCGTCCGACTAATAAGGCATGACTTCAATAGCCACAGGCGATGCCGCTGGAACGCCAGCCGCAAACCCCGTCGCACAGACTCAGAAAAATGGTGGGCCACGAGCATTACTGCACCGAATCCATGTCGTTGCAGGCATCCTCGTTGCGCCACTACTTGTTATTGCAGCTATCACAGGCGTGGCGTATGCCCTCGCCCCGAGCATAGAAAAGGTGGTTTACCACGAAGAGCTAACCGCAACATCAAGCCTTCCCGCACAACCGCTGGAAAAGCAGGTTGAGGTCGCGCAGCGCGTGCACCCTGACCTGCCGGTGACCGCAGTGCAGGTCCCGGAAAAGCCGGGGCAGACAACGCGAGTCATGTTCAATGACGAGCAGCTGAAGTCGGAGTCCTACCGACATGCGGTGTTCGTTGACCCAGGCGACTTGAGCATCAAGGGTGACCTGGTGCAATACGGTTCCTCGGCGGCGCTGCCACTGCGGGCGTGGATCTCGGAAGGGCACCGCCGGCTCTGGATTGATAGCAACTTTGGTCGCCTCTACTCCGAGACGGCAGCATCCTGGATGGGCGCACTGGCCATCGGTGGCCTCTGGCTCTGGTGGGACCGTTCGCGTCGCAAGCGGACACAGGGAACAAGTAAGAGGGCGCATCATATGCGTCGTCACGCGAATGTTGGCGTGGCGGTTAGCGTTGGACTTCTGTTCCTGACCGTCACCGGCCTGACGTGGTCGTGGGTGGCTGGAACGGGCATCGCAAAGCTGCGCGAGACGATGGACTGGTACGCGCCGAAACCAGCTATGACTGCGACTGCACCAGCGAATTATGACTGGTCAGAGGCAGATAGTGTTATGAAACTCGCACGTGCCGAGGGGCTGGCCGGGAAAGTCGAACTGACACCACCGGAAGCTGGCACCGTGTGGATGGCCAAGGAAGCCCGCGAGGAATGGCGGATGGGCATTGAGACCGTCACCGTTGACGGCTCGACCGGAGCGATGGTCGATCGGATTCATTTTGCGGACTGGCCGCTGCCGGCGAAACTGACCGAATGGCTGATTAACGCGCACATGGGCATCCTGTTCGGGTGGGTGAATCAGCTGATCCTGGCGCTGATTGGTGTCGCTCTGTTGGCGATGATTGTGCGCGGTTACGCCATGTGGTTTGGGCGCGGTCGAGGTGGCCGTCCTGGCAGGCTCCCGGCGCCGACGCGTTGGCGGGACATTCGCCCGGGAGTTGCAGCGGCCGTTGTGGCGCTGCTGATTGCCTACTCGGTGGTTGCACCACTGTTTGGTGTGACTCTCGTTGGCTTCGTGATCGTTGATTGGGTCTGGCGGAAGCTGCGGAGAGGTTAGTGTAGGTTCTGTCGCCTTCGGGTTCCCTGTACCTAACGGCGTGGTAAGACCCATGAAAAACACTCAGGAGGGTAAACGCATGACAAGGTATTGGGACCACAGCGGCAGTATCTACAAAGACGACGGTCAGGAAGACTGGTGCGTTTACAATCCGTCTTTGCGTGATTGGGAGCGCACCCCGCGCGCTAAGGAAGCCTACGACAAGGCAGGCCAAGACTCGTTCGACCCCATCACCGAGCAGCAAGCACTCGCTGAGATCGCAGAGCAGCAGGAACAGCATGACGAAAGGGTGAAGAGCAAAATCAAGGAACTGCGCGCGAGAATGAAATCGGTCGGTGCGCAGGCCAGGCAGGCTGACGAACAGCCGTATCCAACTTTTTCTCAGCAGTCCGCCGCATACCGTGAGGGCGCGCAGGCCTACAACGAGGGCAAATCTTGGCGCGATAACCCGCATGCCCCCGACTCAGGTCTAGCCGCCCCGTGGCGCATGGGTTTCAATACCCGCAAGCAGCAGGTAGCGGAGATTAGGGCACAGCGAGCCGCCGCCGCGCAACAGGAGAACTAGGCCCTGGCCGCAAAAACGCTCAACCAAAGCTCTAAATTCCTCACAAATTCCCGGTTCCATCCCCACTCAATCTGTTACACTTAGCAAAACGAAACCCAGGAGCTTGGTGTGCAGTACTTTTTCACGGTCCATGGCCGCAGAGATATCAACGCGTATGACTCTGATGAGGAAATGCACGCTGCCTTTGAACGGATTGGACGCTTCAATCAGAAGCTCCAGGACGAAGGCCACTGGGTTATGTCCGGCGGGCTGGTACCGCCGGAGGATGCCATGACGGTGCTGCCGGATGGTTCACATAGCGATCTGCCGTACTACAACGCGATGACGTTCCCGTCAGCTTTTTGGATTGTCCAAGTCGCAGACGAGCAAGAGGCCATCAACCTGGCTCACGAAGCCGCGGAGGCGTGTGCGCAGGCCGTTGAAATGCGCGCCGTCGCCGATTAACTCACCGCAGCCCGTGCACCCGGCGCATGATGGTCAACATCGCTTGCGTCGGGATTCGCCGCATGAAGGGCACCGCAACGCTTGCCGACGACCCCCGCGCCACCAGAGCCAAAGGTCGCTCGGCAGATACCTCGCGCATAACCACCTCAGCAATCTCCGAAGCGGGAATGCCATCTTCCTCATTGGCATTCAACTTCGTCAGCATGCGGTGGACATCAGCAGCGTAAACGGAACCCTCATCGCCATACGTCGTCCGACGTGTAGAAATCCCCGTGTTGATGGCACCCGGCTCGACAACCGTCACCCCAATACCGAACTGCGCGACTTCACCGCGCAACGAAAGCCCAAAGCCGCGGATAGCGGCCTTCGTCGCCACATAGGAAGAACGGTAGGACAGCGGCAACCCGCCGAGCATCGAGCCAACCAGCACAATTCGGCCACGACCGGCCTCGCGCATGCCAGGCAGCAGCTGCTGTAACAGCTCCACCTGCCCCAGAACATTGACTTGGAAGAGACGCTCAAGCGCCTCGCGGGGTAGCTCCTCGAAAGCGCCCGACTGGCTCTCACCGGCGTTGGCGACGACGACGTCGTAAGGCCCGTGGGCGACCACAGCAGCGATGTCGTCGGCGCTGGACATGTCGAGTGCCACCATCTGCACGCCCTCGGGGTGCGGCGCCTCGGCGCCCCTGCGGGACGTGCCAACGACCTCGAAACCGTCCTTGACCAGTGCCTCCGCGCATGCCCAACCGATGCCGGAGGAAGCGCCGGTCACTAACGCACGGCCGCCACCTACACTCGGCAGTTTCGGTCCGCGGGTGAGATTCGCAAAAGCACCGGTCAGGCCATCAGTCATCGAGCCTGCACCGCCTCAATGGTCATGCCGCCCGCGCGGAGACGGCGGGACAGGGCGTCGCCAAGCGCGACAGTAGGAGTGAGCACGCCGGTAGCGTCCGGCAGATCGTCGTGGACGAGTGCGAGGGCGGCGCTGGAAATCATAATCGCGGTGCCTGCGTACCCCGGGTCTTCCTCGAGAGACACCTTGGAACGCCAGTGAATGCCGGAGGTATCGACAGTGTAGGCCTCGATGGTGAAGCGACCCTCGGCCTGTTCTTCAGCGCTCGGGCCCTCACCCGGCTTCGGCAGCTTCTTATCAATGAGCTTGGCCGTCGGCCCGAACGCCATCGCCGCCAGCGCCAACCTGCAGACAGCCGCAAAAATATTTGCGCGGACGAAAGCCCTCGGGCCACGGCCGACATTGAGTAGCTCGCGGTAGCGGAAGGAATCACCGTAATCCGCCAGCATCGCCGAGCGCTGAACAATTCGGGTGTTGAACGGCGACATGAAGAAGGGCGCTCGCCAGTGGCGGCGGAAGCGCGCCGGGCGCAGGTCGACGCCGAACTTACCCTGGTCGGGACCCGGCTCAGCCAGGGCGTACTGATCGGCGATGATGCGACGCAGCTTGGGGTCCTTCTTGGCCTGTGCAAGCTGGACGCGGACCGAATCGATAGTGCCGCCGGAGACACCGCCCTTGACGTGCTTGAACAGCAGGGTTGTTTCACCGAGCTTGGTGTGGGCCGCCTCGTGGAGCTCGCGGACAGCGACGTCGGAAGGAATCGAGTCGAAGCCGCAAGAGTGAACAATCTTCGCTCCGGTCTGCTGTGCCACCTCGTGGTTATTCGCGATGGAGTCGTGGACGAACAGCACCTCGCCACACAGGTCGACGTAGTGAGTACCGGCCTTGGCGCACTCGGCCACCAGGGTGCGACCGTACTTCGCATACGGCCCCACAACGGTCAGCACCACCTTTGTACTGGCCGCAAGCTCAGCCACCGCCGGCTGGTCGGCAGCATCCGCAACAATGACCGGCCAGTCCGATACGCCTGCGTTCTCCGCGACGTCGGCAAGCTTCTGGGCGTTCCTGCCTGCAAGCGCCACCTTCGTCTGACCGGCGTGTTTAGCCAGATAGTCCACAATCAAACGGCCCACGAAACCCGTGGCACCGTAGACGACGATGTCGTACTCGCGGTCGTGATTGCGACTCTGTGGCTGTGCGGAAGAAGTAGTCATGCCTACGAAACTAATAAAACGAAAGCGATACCGCGGGCGAATTAAAAAGGTTTTCTGAATCCGTGTATTCAGCGAGGGGTTTGGAGGGAGGGCTAACGTAGGACAAGTGACTAGCGCTAACGAAAACCCCGAACAGATCGAAGGACTGCGGCCAGAAGATCCCGGATTCCGTCGCGCGCTTATCGCTGTGCTTTTCGCCGGCCTGGCATCGTTCCAAGCGCTCTACGCAACGCAGGCACTACTGCCCACGCTTTCCGACGAGCTATCGGTCGACCCCGCCACCGCCGCGCTGACGGTATCCGCCACCACCGGTGGCTTGGCCTGTGCGATTATCCCGGTGTCCATTTTGTCGGAACGCTTTGGGCGCAGGCGCGTCATCGTCATCAGCGCATTTGTGGCAACGCTACTGGGGCTCGTGGTGTCAATCGCGCCGGGCATCGGTTCGATGATTGCGCTGCGCCTGTTGCAGGGCATTGTCATTGCCGGTGTGCCCGCAGTGGCTATGGCGTATGTCAGTGAGGAAGTCCACGCCGACCACGTCAGTCGCGTGATGGGGCTGTATATCTCGGGCACGACGGTCGGTGGCCTGCTCGGCCGTATCATTCCGTCCATTGTGCTGGAGTTCGCCTCCTGGCGGGTGGCGATTGCGGTCTCGGCGACGGTGGCGTTCATCTTCGCCATTCTGACCTGGTACTTCCTGCCGCAACAGCGCAGGTTTAAGCCGAAGAAACTGTCGTTTGCAGGGGAGGGGCAGGCCATTGCGCGACACTTGCGCGACCCGCGCATCCTGGCGCTGTGCGCCCTGGCGTTCCTGTTTATGGGAGCGTTTGTCTCCCTGTACAACTACCTGGGCTTCCGGCTGGGCGATAAGTTCGGGCTCTCCCCGGCACTGGCAGGGTTCGTATTTATTCTCTACCTGTCGGGCACGTGGTCGTCGGCACGCGCGGGTGTGTGGGCGAAGACGGTGAGCCGCCGTCGCCTCATCGCCATTGCGACTCTGGCGGCGTGCATGGGCCTGGGGCTGGCGCTGCTGCCGTGGCTGCCCGCGCTGATCGTGGGCGTGCTCGTGTTCACGGCATCGTTCTTCGTGGCCCACTCGCTGTCCTCGTCCGGTGTGGGGCTGGTGGCGCAGCGCGACCGCGCCGAGGCATCATCGATGTATCTGTTCAGCTACTACGCGGGCTCGTCCATTGTCGGTTGGGTATCCGGCATGGTGTTCAGCCGCTTTGAGTGGGCAGGGCTGATTCCGTGGCTGGTGGCGCTGTCCTTCATCGCGGGCGCGTGTGCCGTAGCGGGGTTGAAGCCGCGGCGCTAAGGGTAACGCGGTAGGGGGAAAATCGCCAGCAAGGTACATTTAGACACCAAGAAACGAACCCTTAATGTAAAAAACGGTGATTTTTTACATTAAGGGTTCGTTTTTAGGGCACTATATGTAGAAAGCATCATGTAAAAAGCATTGGAAACAGAAGGGGGAGACTCGCCGTGAAGCACTATCCGCTTAAGAGGATCTTCCACATGTCTGCACACGATGCGGAACAGGCAGTGGAGAGCGAGTACCAGTCACGCAAAGACTCCCCGTCGACGATTCAGTGGCACTTTCCGCTGGGGCAGTGGCCACTCTTTTGCTGCATTACAAGCGATCTCGCAGCCAAGGTTGAAAAGATTCTGTCTCTAGAGCTGCAGATTTCACAGTTGTGGAATCGTCTGCCGGGTGCAGCGCGGACTCACTATCTCTTCAATCTGCTCCTGGCCGAGGTGGTAGCCACCAATGAGATTGAGGGAATCCACTCCACACGGCGAGAAGTCGCCGAAGCGTTGGACAACACTTCGGGAACCCAGCACAAGCGCTTTCATGAGTTCAGTCAGCTCTATTTCCGGCTGGCAAACGATGAGCGGATTGAGTTTCCGACAACGCTCACAGGGATCCGGCAGCAATACGATCAACTTCTCGGCGATGAAATTGGCGCCGAGGACGAGTTAGACGGTGAACTCTTTAGAGCATCAACGGTCACAATTACCGATGGGCAGCGACAGATTCATCGCGGTGTTGAAAGTGAAGCTGCCATTCACCAACTTCTCAATGAATTCCTGGAAACGGTGAATTCCTCAGAGGACAATCGGCTTATTCGAATCCTGGCAAGCCATTTCATGTTCGAGTTCGTTCACCCGTTTTATGACGGCAATGGTCGGATGGGGCGTTTTCTGCTGTCAGTGGCTTTGCGGGAGACACTCTCACCTGCCACAGCGCTGACTATTTCTCGCCAACTCGCTGAGGATAAAGCGAAGTATTACAAGGCTTTTACCACTACGGAAGACCCAATGAACCGGGGCGAAGTCACGTTCTTCGTCGAGGTGATGGCTGATGTCATTCTGAATGCTCAGCAGTATTTGCTGGAAGAGCTGCAGATGAAGTCCCACCAGTGCGAGAAGCTTGAACAGCGGGTAGCTGAGCTAACCAACTCGCCCGAGCAGGCACTATCCGTGTCGCTGACAGACAACGAGATCGGGACGCTGTTTGTCCTGGCACAGGCTCGGTTGTTCGGACCTGATTATGGAATCAAGCTCGAACACGTCGCCGACACCATCGGCAAGGAGAAGCGGACAGCGCGAAAGTATCTCGCCGAGTTAGAGGCTCAAGGACTGGCAACGCCGACGAGCCGCCGCCCGCTGCGATTCCAGCTGGCGCCGGCTGGCGTAGACCTTCTAGGCCTTGAACCCACCGAACACTAATCTGCTTCCGGAACCTACTTCTGGCCCACAATCAGCTCAGTGCCTTCGGCTGAAAGCGATGCCTGGCCAGCGGGCTTACGCGAGGGGCCAGAAACAACCTCACCAGTAGCAATGTCAAATTGGGAGTTGTGGTTCGGGCAAATCATCACACCATTGCTGACCTCAGTGATGCGACCATTCTGGTGCGGGCAGGAACTGGAGAAAGCGGCGAACTTGCCTTCCTCCGGCTGCGTGACGACGTAATTGCCGATCACCACACCGCCGCCAACCGGAATGTCGGCAGCGTCAACCTTTTCCACCGCAGACTTTGGTGCACAAGCGGCTACGAGTGCGCCAGCTGCAGTGGCGGCAGTTCCCAGGAGGAAACGACGACGGGAGCACGGGGAGACATCAGAACTCATGGCATTGAGATTACCTCTATTTCGCGACCTTTATTTCTGATAGGAGCGCTCACCGAAGATGGCGCGTCCCACACGGACGGTGGTCGCCCCCTCGGCGATGGCTTCGCGGTAGTCGCCGGACATACCCATTGACAGTTCGTTGAGGCTGACACCGTCCGGCAAATCCCCGAGCAGACTGTCCCGCAGCTCCCGCAGCTCCGCGAAGGTCTCGCGCACATTCGGATCATTCTGGGCCGCGATGGTCATAAACCCGCGCAGACGCAGGTTCGGGTATTCGCCATCGGGGCCAAACATGCGGACAAACTCCGCCGCGTGACTCGGCGCCAGACCCGACTTCTGCGGCTCGCGGGAGGCATTGACCTGAATCAACACATCGAGCTTGCGCTCGGAATCGGCCAAGCGACGCTGCAGCGCCCCGGCCACCTTCGGGCGATCCAGCGCCTGAAACTCATCAGCACAGCTGACCAAGTGGCCGGCCTTATTCGTCTGCAGTGGACCAATGATGGCCATATGCGGTGCCTTGTCGCCGAAGGCCTCCCGGAATGCCTCCGCCTTGGCCACCGCTTCCTGGACGCGGTTTTCCGCCAGGCCAGCGCAGCCGGCTGCTGCGAGCTCCGGCCAGGATTCCACCAGGGCATCGACAGGCACAGTCTTGCTGACGGGCAGCAGGCGGACCTCGGAGGGCTGGCGCCCAGCTCGTCGGCAAGCGTCGTCGATCTCGGAGCGAACCTTGCGATAGTTTTCCACGAACATACCTCCCACTCTAAGGCCTGAGTAGGAAGAACTGTGCGGTAGTGTCGAATCATGCTCATGGACAGACTCTCGACGCTTTCCGTCATGCAGAGACGGATCTTGGCAATTGTATTTGGGCTGGTGTCGCTGGTCGTTGTCATCGACCTCATCTATCTTGCGGCAACTGCCTACATGATGGACCTCGAGGTCTTCCAGGACGCCGGCTGGGCACTACGACGAGACCAGGATCTCTACTCACCAGAGTTTCCCACCAGATCGGGTTTCCGCTTCATCTACCCACCGTTTGCGGCGCTGCTGTTTTACCCGCTGACCTGGGCGGGGCCGGTGACCCTGCAGATCATCTGGACGTTCGCCACGCTGGCAGCGGTGTGGGCGATGCTGTGGATGGTCTTCACTCGTCTCGGTTCTGAGCGTCCGAAGCTGATGGCTACCTGCGTGCTCGGTGTTGTGATGCTACTCGACCCGCTGCGCGCCAACGTACTCTTCGGGCAGATCAACGTCTTCCTCGCGCTGCTGGTGGTCTCCGATGTGCTGGGCTTTTTGCCCAAGAAACTGCGTGGACTGGGCGTGGGTATCGCGGCGGGAATTAAGATCACTCCCGCGGCATATGCGCTGGTGTTCCTCATGCGCCGTGACTTTGCGGCCGTGGCCAAGAGCTTCTGCTGGTTCCTGGTGACCGTCGCTATTGGTTTCGCCGTGCGCTTTAAGGAGTCCATCTACTTCTGGACCGATGAGTTCTTCGCCGGCAACCGCGGTGGCGCCCCGACCTATGAGGCCAACCAGGCGTTCAGTGGTCTGCTCGCCCGCGCCGGGGTGGAGGGTACCGCGCTCGATATTGGCATCTACGGTTTCTTCCTCATCGGTGCCATCGCCGCCGCCTTCGTGGCGTGGATCTACCACCGCAATGGTTATGATGTCGCAGCCCTTGGTTTCGCTGCGCTGGCGGTCAGCTTCGCCGGGCCATACGCGGTCAGCCACCACTGGTCGATCGTCATGGTCTTCGTGCCGCTGGTGCTCTTCGTCCGCGAGATCGGGCACATTATTGTCGGTGTCCTGTTCATGATCGCCCACTGGTGGGCACCGTACGAGGTGTTCGTGGGCAATGACTTCGGCCACGCTGCCAATGTGGGGCAGTGGTTCTACGGCAACATGCAGGGAATCATGGGCGGCGTGCTCTTCTTCACCTGCCTGGGCTACGCAATCTACCTCTGGCGCAAGCCCAGTCGCGTGCGGGCACAGGCAGCTGCTTAACGACGGGCTTGCTTAACGACGACGCTTCGTTCTCGCAGTAGCCTGCTCCTTCCACGGGTTCTCCGGCCACGGGTGCTTGGGGTAACGGCCCCGCATCTCGGAGCGAACCTGTGCGTAGGCGCCATTCCAGAAACTTTCCAAGTCCTGAGTGACCGCGAGGGGTCGCTGAGCCGGTGACAGCAAATGCATTGTCACCGGCTTTTCCAATACCTGCGGGGTCTCCGCCAGGCCGAAGCACTCCTGCAACTTCACGGCGAGCACAATCTTTGCCTCAGGGTCCGTGGGGTCCTCCGGGTACTCCAGGCGAATCTTCGAACCGGAGGGGACCTCCAGGCGTTCGGGCACCAGCCGGTCGAAGTCCGTGGCCTCCGGCCAGGGCAGCAGGCGGCGGAGGTGCTCGGCATCTAGCTTGGGAGGGGTCGGGCGGTCCAGCTCGCCAGCAAAGAGGAGCTCGGCCTGGGCCGCGAGCCCTGCGGGGGAGACATCCGGCCATGGGGCACCGCGATGAGTGTGGAGAAAGGCCATGCGGCGGCGGAGTTGTTCGGTGTCGCGGTCGAGGTTGGGGGCGGCGTCGGCAAGCGCGTCGGCAAGCCAGGCGGAGTTGGCAGCAATGCACTGCTCAGGTGTTGGGGAGACCTGGCGGGAGGACAGCTCGATGGCGCCGAGCAGGTCACGCTCGCGGGCGCGAACGCGGCCCTGTTCGACGCGCGCCGTGGTCTCCGTGCGGGCGAGGTGGCCGGCGGCGAGCATGGCGATTTCCAGGTCGATCGCCTCGCCGTCGCGAATCAGTGCGCGGCCGTGTGAGAGCCGCGAGATGTCGGCGGCCGCGATCCATTCGTGGCCGTGTAGGTCAGAACCGCGGGCGAGTTCCGCTGCGGTGCCGCCGGTGAAAAGGTACTCGTCGGAATTCGCACTGCGCCGTCGCCCGATGAAATCCGGCCACGCCAGGGCCGTGACCAGCGCGGGGATGTCCGAGGGCAGCAGGTTGGCGGGGGCTTCAGTATCCAGCTCAATGCGGCGCACCTGCTTGGCCAAGCCGCGGGCATCGGTGAGTTTCTCCACCGCGCGTGCGACCGCGTCGGCGTGCTGCGGCATCATGGCCGTGGCGGTCAGCAGCGCGCGTCCCATGCGCGGATGCACCGGCAGGGTAGCCAGGGTGCGGCCGAGTTCCGTGATGTCACCGGCCTCATCAACAGCGCCCAGGCCAGCGAGAATGCGGTTTGCAGCCTCGGCGTGGTGGGGTGGTGGGGCGTCGAGAAGCTTCAGTCCCTGCATCCCCGGCGTGCCCCACGCGGCGGCGTCGAGGAGCGCTTGGGTCAGGTCGGCGACCTCGATTTCCGGCGCGGGCCAGGCGGGAAAGGACGCGAATTCCGACTGGGAGACGCAGCGCACCACGATGCCCGGGCCCTCACGTCCCGCTCGGCCAGCGCGCTGGTTCGCGGAGGACTGCGCACACGAGCTGGTGACCAGGCCGGAGAAGCCACGCGCAATGTCGAGTCGCGGTCCGCGCGCGAGGCAGGCGTCGACAACGGCGCGCACGCCCGGCACAGTCACGGATGATTCCGCAATCGCGGTGGACACAATTACGCGTCTACCATCCGCTTGCCGACGGAACACGCGGTCCTGCTCCTCGGAGCTCTGCTGGCCGTGCAGCGTCAGCACCGCCACCTCCGAGGAATCCGCGATATAACCCGCGCAGCGTTCCACCTCGCGGATGCCGGGGAGGAAAACCAGCACATCACCGGCGGCTTCTTCCGTGAGTGTGCTGGCCTGGGCGGCAACGTGCTGCAGGAAGTCGTCGGTCACACCGCGTGCATCCAGCCGTTGCGGAAAGGGCGCGTAGCGGATGTCCAGCGGGAAGATCTCCGCCTCCGCCGCCACAATGGGGGCCGGGGTGGAGCCGCCGAGCAAGGCCGCGAACTTCGGCGCGTCCACCGTTGCCGACATAGCGGCAATGCGCAGGTCATCGCGGATATCCCGCAAGTCGCGCACCATCGCCAACACCAGGTCGGTGTCCAAGCCGCGCTCGTGCAGCTCATCGATGAGCACCGCGCTGGCATCCACGTCGCCGTCGCGCAGCAGTCGGCGCAGCAGCACACCGGGAGTGACAAACTCAACGCGGGTGGTGCGGGAAACTTTTGCGTCGCCACGCACCGAGTAGCCAACTTCCTCACCGAGCTTCGTGCCCGACAACTGCGCCAACCGCCGCGCCGCCGAGCGCACCGCCACGCGCCGGGGAGCCGTGACCACAATGCGGCCACCCAGGGTGTTGGCCACCGCCGGTGGAACCAACGTGGTTTTGCCGGTGCCCGGTGGGGCCTGGACTACTACGTCGTGGTCGCGCACGGCGTCGGCAAGCGAGGCGAGCTGCGACGCGAACGGCAGGCCTGCAGAAATGTTCTGCAAATTGAACTGGAAATCGGTGCTCATAGAACTGGTAGTAACTCCGGAAAGGCGGGTAAAGTGCCCGCATATGCAGGACTTATCTCGTTTTGGTTGGCTTTCAGTGGGGGCGGCGGTCGTCACCATCGCGCTGAAGTTTTGGGGCTACACTCTAACCGGATCGGTGGGCCTGCTTTCCGACGCGACGGAGTCGATTGTCAATCTGGTTGCGGCAGTTGTCGCAATTATCGTGCTCAAGGTTATCGCGCGGCCCGCAGACCGCGACCATGAGTTCGGCCATTCCAAGGCAGAGTACTTCTCGGCCGGGCTGGAAGGTGCCATGATCTTCGTGGCGGCGGCGGCCATTATTTATGTCTCCATCGAGCGGTTGGTGAACCCGCAGCCGATTGAGCAGATTGGCCAGGGCCTCGTCGTGACCGTAATTGCCTCGGTGATCAATGGTGCGGTGGCGCTGATTCTGCTTAAGGCCGGGCGCCAACACAACTCCCTGGCGCTGACCGCCGACGGCAAGCATCTGATGACCGACGTGTGGACCTCCGCCGGAGTGCTCGTAGGTGTGGCGCTGGTGTGGGTTACCGGCCTGTGGTGGCTTGACCCGATCATCGCGCTGGCCGTGGCCGTAAACATCCTGGTCACCGGCTACAAGCTGCTGCGCGATTCCGGTAACGGCCTGATGGACAAGGCCATGGAGGGCGACGACCGCGTGGCGGTGGATGAGATTTTGGCCTCGCACCGTGACCGGAGTCGTGGCATTGACGTCCACGAAATCCGCACTCGCGAGTCGGGGCATCAGCAATTCATTGAGTTCCATGTGCTGGTGCCGGGCGCGTGGAGCGTCGAGCGCGGCCACGATGTGCTCACCGCGATGGAGGATGAGCTGCGGGAGCGCTTCCCAGGTGTGCATATTTCCTCGCATCTGGAGCCAATTGAGGACGAACGCGCCTATGGGGATGTGCAGTTGTAACGCGCGTGAGGCAAATTCCACGAAAGCGCTGAAAGTGATGAGCCTTACACTTTAAGATTGTGTATACAAAATCATGCACTGTTTAAGTCCACTCGAAGGAACTGCATAAATGACCTCCGAAGCCTCAACCACTTCCACTGGGGATAGCCGTTTTTCCGCGAAGAGCCCGAAGTTGCCGGAGCCGTGCCCTCGGCAGGACATCATTATTCCGGCTAATGACCGCGTCCTGCTGCGCGGAACCATGTTCCGCCCGAAGGAGAACCCAGAGAACATTCCCAACGGCATCATCACCGTTCACTCCGGTACCGGTGTGCCGCAGGGTTTCTACCACCGTTTCGCTGAGACCGTGGCAGAAAAGGGCTACGGCGTTATCACCTATGATTACCGCGGAATTGGCCAGTCCGCTCTGAAGACTGACCAGAACAACGAAGACATCCGGATGTCGGACTGGATCACCAAGGATATTCCGGGTGTGATCGAGTGGGCCAAGGAGACCTACCCGGACGTACCGCACTTCGCTGTCGGCCACGCGGTTGGCGGTCACGGCATCGTCTACGCCGGCTCCGAGGGCACCTATGACGCAGCGGCGTTGGTCAACTGCCGCGGTATGCGTATTTCCAAGGTGCCGTCCGTGGCGGGCAAGGTCCGCGCATTCTTCATCTTCAATATTCTCGGCCCGATTAGCGGTTTCATTACCGGCCACATTCCGGCGTCGGCGTGGCGTCTGGCTGTTGAGCCGCCGAATGGTGTCATGCGTCAGTGGGCTCGCTGGGCTCGCAAGGAAGGCTACTTCTTCGACGATTCCGAGTTCGACTTCGCTAACCGCTTCTCCAAGGCTCCGCAGCCGTTCCTGTCCATCCGCGTTCCGGATGATTACTGGACTGAGGAGTCCTCGGCAGACCTGATCACCAATGTGATGAGCTCTGCGGAAAAGATTGAAAAGCGCCAGGCTCAGCCGGCTGGTGGTAAGGGCGTGGGCTACGGTGGGTACTTCCGCTCCGGTCACGAGAAGGAGTGGGACGAGCTGCTGGCCTGGTTCCAGGCCAACAAGGGCTAAGTAGGAGGTTTTATGGCGATTTCCCAGGTAGAAACGCCTTTCGGCGTGCTTGGAATCGCCACCTCCGCTCGCGGGGTCGTCGAAGTCAATCTCTTAGGCCCCGTGCTTGACGACGACCCCAGCGCCGCCGACCCCGAAGCGCAAGCGGTGGCGGAACAGGCAGCGCAGCAGTTCCGCGAGTACTTTGCCGGGCAGCGCCGCGAGTTTGCGCTGCCGCTGGACTGCGACATATTCACCCAGGATTCTTTCCGCGCTCGTGCGCTGACCGCACTGCGCGACGTGCCGTATGGCCAGGTTGTGACCTACGGTGAGCTCGCTGAAATGGCCGGATCGCCTCGTGCCGCCAGAGCTGCCGGATCGGCCTGTGCCACCAATCCGCTGGGCATTCTGATTCCCTGTCACCGCGTGGTGCCCGCCAGTGGGGGAGCGGGGTCTTTCGGATCCTATGCCGGCGGCCGCGAAATGAAGCGCTGGCTGCTCGAACTCGAAGGTTGGCAAACAGTTATTCTTTAATGCATGACTTCGCATTCTCCGCGCGACCAGTTCGCCACCGAATTTGAGAACATCATCCGCAACCGCCGTGCCACGCGCGTCTATGCTGACGAACCGCTTGACGACGCTGACGTGCGCCGCCTCCTGGAGCTATCTCTGGAAGCTCCCAGCGCCTTTAACATTCAGTCTCGGGCTATCGTGCGCATCGAGGACCCTGAGGTGCGCCAGCAGGTAGTGGAAGCTGCCGGTGGTCAGAAGCAGGTTGCCAATGCGCCGCTGCTGCTCGCCTTCATTGGTGAGCCGACCGGCTGGAAGCGCGGTATTCCACGCCTGGTTGAGGCCAACAAGGCGACTGGCCTGTGGGACGAAGTTGCCGCTGCCGAGCGGGAAGCCTCGATGACCTCCTTCCATAAGGCCCGCGAGGAAAAGGGTCTCTCCCGCGAGTTCGCAATCCGCGACGCCATGATTGCCGCTTCTTTCGCTATGGTCACTGCCAGCGCCTTTGGTTGGGCTAGCTCCCCGATGACGGGCTTTAGTGAGCAGAAGGTCAAGGAAGCTATCGGTGCCGGTGACACCGATGTGGCAGTAGCGCTGTTGCTGGCCATCGGTGTCCCGGGTGAGTTCCCGGCTCACCCGGGCCGTTTCGAGTTCGAGCAGCGCGCCTACACCGACCGCTACGAGGCGTAGCAGCCCTAGCCCTACAGCGCGAGCGCTACCTCAACGGCCTGGCGGATGGCACGCTTTGCGTCCAGCTCAGCGGCCACGTCCGCGCCGCCGATGATGGTGACATTGGAGTTATCGCCGGTGACGCTCTCGCGATCCTTTCCGCCCAGGCAGTCCAGATTGGATACCTGACCAGTACAGACAATCACGTTGTCAACCGCGATGACCTGTGGCTTTTCATCGATGGTGATGTGCAGGCCCTCGTCATCGATACGGTTGTAGGTGACGCCGGTGTACTGCTTGACACCGGCCTTCTTGATTTCCGCACGGTGAACCCAACCAGTGGTCTTGCCCAGGCCCTTACCGATGCGGGAGGTCTTGCGCTGCAGCAGGTGCACCTCGCGCTCAACCTCAAACTCCTCAGCTGCGCCAGAGACCGTGCCCGGCTTGGTCAGACCCGCGCGGAACTCCGCAGGGTCACCGACGCCCCAGGCGTCCTTCCAGGCTTCGATGGTCTGGTTCGGCTTGCGAGTGAGGTACTCACACACGTCCACACCGATACCACCAGCACCGATGACGGCCACCTTGTTGCCGGCCTGCTTCGCACCCGAGAGCAGTTCGTCGTAACGAATGACCTTCTCGTGGTCGATACCGTCAATGCCCGGGATACGCGGGGTAACACCCGTGGCCACAATCACGTGGTCGAACTTGGCCTTGAGCTCGTCGACGTCGGCACGCGTGTTCAGGTGAACCGGAACTTCGAGTACCTCCAGACGGCGGGAGAAGTACTTCAGCGTCTCGCCGTAGTCCTCCTTGCCCGGAATCTTTGCGGCGAGGTTGAACTGGCCACCAATCTGGTCGGCGGCCTCGAAAATCTCCGGGTGGTGGCCGCGCTGAGCTGCGGCTTCCGCGAAAGCGAGTCCAGCCACACCAGCGCCGATGACGGCGACGCGCTTGGCCTTGTCCTTCGATACCGGCACGGATACCAACTCGGTTTCGTAAGCAGCCTTCGGGTTGACCAAACAGGTGGAGCGCTTGGCCGCGAAGGTGTGGTCCAAGCAGGCCTGGTTACAGGCGATACAGGTGTTGATCTGGTCAGCTCGACCATCGCCCGCCTTGATGGCGAAGTCCGGGTCAGCCAGCAGTGGGCGGGCCATGGAAATCAAGTCCGCATTGCCGTCAGCGAGGATCTTCTCCGCAACCTCGGGGCGGTTGATTCGGTTGGAGGCTGCCACCGGGACGTCGACAAGCGAACGGAGACGACCCGTCAGGTCCGTGAATGCGGCGCGCGGCACGGACGTAACGATGGTGGGGACGCGTGCTTCGTGCCAGCCGATACCGGTGTTGAAGACATCGACGCCAGCCTCGACCAGACGCTGCGCGAGTTCAGTGGTCTCGGACCAGGTCTGGCCGTCTTCCACCAGGTCAAGAAGCGAAATGCGGTACTGCAGTAAGAAGTCCTCGCCCACTTCGGCGCGAATGCGACGGACAATTTCGATGGGCAGGCGCATGCGAGCCTCGGCGCTGCCGCCCCAGTTGTCCGAGCGGTGGTTGGTGCGCTCGGCCAGGAACTGGTTGAGCAGGTAACCCTCGGAGCCCATAACCTCGATGCCGTCGTAACCGGCGCGCTTTGCGAGCTTCGCGGCGCGGACGTAGGCGCCAATGGTGCGCGAGACATCAAAGCCGGTGAGGCGGTGAGCCTTAAACGGGCTAATCGGCGACTGACCGGTATTGGCGGAGCGGGCCAGCGGGCTGTAGCTGTAACGACCGGCGTGCAGCACCTGCAGCACGATGTGGCTGCCGTGGGAGTGCACGAGGTCAGTAACGCGGCGGTGATTGTCCGCCATGCGCTTCGACGCCATCATCGAACCGGCCGGAGTCAGCCAACCTTCGATGTTGGGAGCATAACCGCCGGTGACGATGAGCCCCACGCCACCTTCGGCGCGCCGCCCCAGGTAGGCAGCCAGCTTGGGGATATCACGGGTGCGATCTTCCAGGCCGGAGTGCATTGAGCCCATGATGATGCGATTGCGCAGAGTTAGAGGACCGACGTCGAGAGGGGAGAGAAGATGTGGGAAGTGAGGCTGGTCAGACATGCAACCAGTATCGCGGTTTTAGCAGCTGCGTATGAGGTGAATCGGGAAAATTCCTGCACAGTTTTATATACGTTTCACGTGGAACATCAGGTGTAAAGCACGCGCAGTCTTCGGCGCAGGAGGGTGTCGTATGACTACAGTCGGGAATATCAGTAGACGCATGTAGCAAGGAGTTAAGCCCCCATGACCTCTGAAACTTCAACTAATGGCAAGAAAGTAGCTGTAGTTACCGGTGCTTCTTCCGGTATTGGTGCAGCCACTGCCAAGCAGTTCGCAGCTGAAGGTTTCCGCGTCGTGCTGGGAGCCCGCCGCGAGGACAAGCTTGAGGCTGTCGCGGAGGAGATTCGTGCTGCCGGTGGTGAAGCGACGGTCTACAAGGTTGACGTCACCTCTGACGCCGATGTGGCGGCGCTGGCTAAGGCCGAACCGCGCGTCGACGTGCTGGTTAACAACGCCGGTGGCGCCTGGGGCATGGAATCGGTTGAAGGCGCTGTCGAGGAAAAGTGGCGCTGGATGTACGAGGTCAACGTGCTGGGCACCCTGCGCGTCACCCGCGCGCTGCTGCCCGCATTGAAGTCCACCAGCGGCATTGTGCTCACCGTCGGCTCGATTGCCGGCCGTCAGGTCTACACCGGCGGCGCCGGTTACAACGCAGCCAAGCACGCTGAGCGCGCGCTGGTGGAAGTCCTGCGTCAAGAGGTTGCTGCCGATGGCGTGCGCGTCACCGAAATCGATCCGGGGCGCGTCCACACCGATTTCTCACTCGTGCGTTTCGACGGCGACGAGACCAAGGCCGCAGCGGTCTACGATGGCGTTGAGTCGCTGACCGCCGATGATGTTGCCGACATCATCGTGTTCGCGGCCACCCGTCCGAAGCGCGTCAACATTGACTTCCTGCAGGTGACCCCCATCGACCAGGTGGGCGGCGCGAAGCCGAAGAAGTAAACCGACTACATAGAGGAGCCGTACATGAGCATCGATATTGCCGCTGACACCAAGATTGCCCTGGTCACGGGTGCAAGCCGTGGCATCGGCCTGGCGGTTGCCAAGGATCTCTCCCGTGATCACCACGTCATTGTGGGCGCTACCAGTGCTGAGTCTGCTGAGAAGGTGGCGTCGCAGTTGCCGTCGGCAAGCGTATTCGTTGCTGACCTGGGTGATGTCGACGCCGTAAACGCGGAAGTGGAAAAGCTGTTGGAGGCGCTCGGTGGGCGCGGGCTGGATGTGCTCGTGCACTCGGCGGGTGTGTACGTCGATGGGGACGTGGCGGAGGTTTCGCGTGCGGACTGGTCGCGGATTATGGACATCAACGTCGTCGCCGTCGCCGACCTGACCCGCCAGCTGCTGCCGGCGCTGCGCAAGGCGGAGGGCACGCTGGTGACCATCAACTCGGGCTCGGGATTCCGCGCTTCAGCTGGTACTTCGCCGTATGCAGCATCGAAGTTCGCGCTGCGGGCGTTCACCGATGCGCTGCGCGAGGAAGAGCGTGGCGCGGTACGAGTCAGCTCCGTGCACCCCGGACGCGTCGATACCGATATGCAGGTTCAGCTGCAGTCGAATTGGCACCGCGATGATGCGGATTGGCGTTACGACGGCACGAAGTTCATGCGGCCTGAATCGATCGCAGCCGCAGTACGTCTGGCCGTTGATACCGGAGCGGACGCCAACGTGGATGAAATCCAGGTGCGCCCGCGCGGATAGCCGCGCAAAAGGTAGCGAAGATACACAAAAAGTGTGCCCACGCGGCGGATAGCCGGTGGGCACACTTTCGTGTACACGCTTCTTACTGAGCGTCCAGGTTCAGGCGCTCGTGCATTGCCTTGACCTCGCGCGGAACAACCTTGCCGATGGCGTTGCGCGGCAGGGAGTCGACGAAGAAGACGCGGTCTGGAGTGGAGTGCTCGGCCAGAGTTTCGCGGACGTACTCGCGCAGCATGTCCTCGGTGAGGTTCTTGCCGGCCTCATTGTCCTCGCGGACAACGTAGAGGAACAGGTCAGCGAAAATCTCGTCGTTTTCGTTGCTGCCGTGGCAGAAGACGTCGGCGATACCCGGCACCGGGCCGAGAATTTCTTCGACCTCGCGTGGGAAGACGTTCTCGCCGCCCTTGATCACCATGTCGTCGGAGCGACCACAGATGTACAGGTAGCCGTCCTGGTCGATACGGCCGAGGTCACCGATCTGGAACAGGCCATCGACGGTGGTGAACTTGTCCTTCTTGTTCAGGTAACCGATGAAGGAGAGCTCCTGAGCGGTGTGGATCATGCCAACCTCACCCGGCTCGACTTCCTTGCCGTCGTCACCCAGGATGCGAACCTTGGCGCCAATTGCCGGGCGACCTGCGGAGTCCGGGCGGGCTGCGAGGTCCGCGCCGGATGCGATGGAGCACAGGCCGGCCTCGGTGGAGCCGTAGAAGTTACAGATAACCGGACCGAAGCGGTGAGTCAGCGCGGAGACGAGCCAGCCCGGGATGGCGTTACCAGAGGAGACAATGAAGCGGAACGGGCCAATCTTGCGGTTCGGCTCCTCATCCAGAACATCCTTGATCTGGCGCAGGAAGAAGGCCGCGGAAATCATGCCGTTACAGCCGTACTGTTCACACTGGTCAACAGCCTTCTTCGGGTCGAAGACACGCATGGTGACAATGGTGGAGCCGGTAGCCATGCCAATCAGCACATTTGCCCAGCCCCAGGCGTGGAACATGGATGCGGACTGGTGAATGACCATGTTGCGGCGCCACGGAATACGATCGGCGATTGCACCCACAGTTGCCGGTGTCTTCGGCTCATTGCGCAGGACACCCTTCGGGATGCCGGTGGTGCCGGAGGACATGATGATGATGCGTCCCTGCTCCGGCTTCGGATCTAGCTTGGCGTTCGATGTACGACCTTCTTCAATGAGGTCTTCCATGAACACGAAGTTCTTGCCCGCGTTCTTGCGGGTCTCCGGCTTGGTCACGGAGGTAATAACGACGGTGACATCGTCGAGGTCTTCTGGCAGGTTGCCCAGGAACTCGTCATCGACGAACAGGAACTTGGCCTTATTCTGGTCAACGACACCGCGAATCTGAGTCGGGCCGGAGCCGATGTTCATCAGCATAATTTCGGAGCCGATGAATCCCTTGATGGCCATCGGCAGGATGATGCCGCGGCCGTTGCGTGCGATAACGCCGAAGCTGGACTTCTGGGTCATGCCACGGTCCATCAAGGCGCGAGCCAGGGCGTGGGCGTTGTCAAGCAGCTGAGAATAGGTGAGTTCACCGTCATCGTCGACAAGGGCGAGGCGATCCGGGTAGCGCAGCGCACTCATGGAAATCAGGCTGGCGACGGAGAACTTCAGGCGACGCAGGTAATCGAGAATCTTCGGCGCCGTCTTCGGAGTCATGTACAGGGCACCAGTACGCAGGAGTGGTGGAATCGACTGGGCAAAAGCCTTGATTTGGAGCCCAAGTGGTACTTCCGGAGCCTTCATTTCAGCTGCCATGGGTGAGAATCCTCCAAGATGATGGACAAGCGATTAATAGCGCCAAGCGACTCTTTAGTCACACTGACACCATCAGTCACGGTAGTGCGATTTTGTAACAACCAGACTTTAACAAACCTGTGCCGCGTCAAAAAGTAGTTTCCACGAAGAAAAGTAAAAAATACGCAGTCGGCGTGCGCAATGCTTTACGACGGATACCTTTTCGCGTACGGGCTCGAGGATACAGTGTTATCAAACAGTTATAAACCGACAGGAAGCAGTGAATATAACGAAAGGATAACACTGCGGTAACGAATTCAATTCTGATATTGACGTATATAACTCTATGAACCCAGGGGTTTTCGGTTGGTTTGTTTGACGGGGCGGGCAGTAGCTGAATGGCGGTCGCCCCCAGAAATTAGGGGGCTAGGAATCTTCTGAAAAATAGAAATGTTCGAGACTAGGAGGGGCGGAGGTTGCGAGTGCGTAGCTGAATAGGTGGCATATTCGCTGGCTTGAGCCTCGGTGTGCGGCATCGGTGAGCGTCGGAGGAAGTTGCCCTAATTCAGGGTTAGGGCGGCAAGTGTGGGCTCATCCTCTGGTGTGCAGGTAGAGAGCCAACGGTCGATGGCATCGTACTCCGCCTGTGTGAGCCACAGGTGGTATTTCTGTTTTACTGCCACCTGGCGAGCGACATACTGGCAGCGAAATGGCTTATTGGCGGGTACCCAGGATGCGGCATCGCTATCCCGCTTCTGTTGATTGGCGGGGCCATCGACGGCCAAGAGGTTGAGGGGGTCATTGGCAAAGTCCTGCCGAACCTCGGGCGGGAGTTGCTGTGCCCCCTTTTGCCAGGCGTCGCTTAAGGCTACGACATGGTCGATTTGAACGGCAGAAGAGGTATCGCGGCCACGCTGGAACTCAATCATCGTGCCGGTATAGGGATCCAGTAATTGCCCTGAAAGCACGACGCAATCGTGGCTATTTGGTTTGTACTCCTTATTAATAAGGTCACGATTCAAAACATCGTTTCGCGTGTCGCATCCGTTGTGCCCAAACTCGGCAGAGACGTCATCGCTCCAACGTTGTCCGAACTCATCGCGCGCATAGCCGGTTTTCGGTGCGCGCCCTTTTATCTCCAGCTGGTTGAGGGCGCTACGGATGCCGTCGATAGGCGATGTGCCGGGCGCTGGGGTGCCGGGGGAGTCTGGGGTGTGGGGCGCTTCAGGAATCTCGGGCGCGGGTTCCGCTGGCTCGGGCGTAAAAGCGGGTGCCGGGGCCGGGCTATGCGACTGGCTCTCTGGAGTGGGGTCTATGGGATCCGTGCAGCCGCTGAGGATTGTCGCTGCGCCGATAAGGAGGGCGAGGCCCTGTAATGGCGAGCGGAAACGACGGTTGGCGAGCATGGAGCTAACCATAGCGGTAGGAGGGGATTGGGTATGGAGGGGGTTTGCTAAAGAATCGAACAACTGTGCGTGGATAGTGGGGGTGGTAGCTCGATTAGGGGGTTATGAGATTAAAACGGGTAGTAAAAGCCTGGTTTTATTCGGGCTGGCAGGCTGGTCCAGCTCCTTCGGGGGTGGGCAAATACAGTTAATTCCCTAAATACGTATTGCAATACGCCTAGATGAAAGTGCATTGTTAAAACAGTTGGAAATATAGATAACCCGTGTCCCCCAATTGGCACATTGCACCTATAAGGGGAAAACAGCCATGACAGCTAAGACAGCCATGACTCTGACCGAAACAGCGACCACATTGCCTCGTGGTCCTCAGAGGGAAGGTCTCTACCACCCGTCGAACGAACACGATGCGTGTGGCGTGGCCTTTGTTGCCGACATTTACGGTCGCCAGACCCATGACATTGTGGAAAAGGGCATTCAGGCACTGGTCAATCTCGACCACCGCGGTGCCGCCGGTGCAGAGAAGACCACCGGCGACGGTGCCGGCATTCTCATTCAGGTTCCGGATGCCTACTACCGCGCTGAGCTGAGCAAGGAAGGCGTTATTTTGCCGCCGGCGGGAACCTACGCCACTGGTATCGCCTTCCTGCCGCAGGCGCGGATGGCTACTCTCGATGCCATTCGGGCTATTGAAGACATCTGCGCTGAAGAGGGCATCGAGATCCTGGCATGGCGCGATGTACCAATCGACGCTGAAGGGCTCGGCCAGATGGCCCGTCAGGCTATGCCAGTGCTCCGTCAGCTCTTCGTTACCGCGAAGAACTACGAGGGGCGCCAGCTCAGCGATATTGATCTCGACCGCAAGATGTTCTTCCTGCGTAAGCGCTGCGAGCGTGAGCTGGGCGAACGGGGCGCCGGCGAGGGCTCTGGCGGCGACACCGTGTACTTCCCGTCGCTGTCCAGCCGCACAATTGTCTACAAGGGTATGCTCACTACCCCGCAGCTGAAGGATTTCTACCTTGACCTGCAGCAGAAGGAAGTTACTTCCGCGCTGGCCATCGTGCACTCGCGCTTTTCCACGAACACTTTCCCGTCCTGGCCGCTGGCACACCCGTACCGCTACGTCGCTCACAATGGTGAGATCAACACCGTGCGCGGCAACGAAAACTGGATGCGCGCCCGCGAGTCGCTGATTCGCTCTGGCAAGCTGGGCAATATCGACCGCGCGCTGCCGGTGTGCGACCCCAACGGTTCTGACACTGCGCGTTTCGACGAGGCCCTGGAGCTCCTGCATCTCGGTGGTCGCAGTCTCCCGCATGCGGTCATGATGATGGTTCCGCAGGCCTGGGAGCACGATGACAACCTCAGCCCGCAGGTTCGCGCGTTCTACGAGTACCACGCCTGCCTGATGGAGCCGTGGGACGGCCCCGCCGCTATCTGCTTTACCGACGGCCAGGTCATCGGTGCCACCTTGGATCGCAATGGCCTGCGGCCGGGACGCATTTGGGTGACTGACGAGGGCCTGGTGGTGATGGCCTCCGAAGCTGGTGTCTTGGATATCCCGCCGGAGCAGATTGTGCAGCGCACGCGCGTACAGCCGGGGCGTATGTTCCTGGTGGACATGAAGGCCGGTCGCATTATTGAGGACAAGGAGATTAAGTCCACGCTGGCCGCCACTGGGCCCTACGAGGAATGGATCAAAGAAGGCCTGGTCGACATCGCCGATTTGCCACGAGAGCGCTACCAGTACATGCCGCATGCCCGCGCGGTGTTACGACAGCGCGTCTTCGGCATCACCGAAGAAGACGTTGACCTAATCATCCGCCCGATGGCACTCACCGGCGCGGAGGGCCTGGGTTCGATGGGCTCGGACACGCCGATTGCGGCGCTGTCCAACCGACCTCGCATGCTGTTCGACTTCTTCTCGCAGCGGTTTGCACAGGTGACCAACCCGCCGCTGGACTCGCTGCGCGAAAAGTCCATCACCAGCATGAATACGTTGCTGGGGGCAGAGACCAACATCTTGGAGCCCACTGCCGATGCCGCCCGTCGTATCCGGCTAGAGCATCCAATCCTGGACAACCACGACTTTGTCACCCTGTGTCAGGCGGGCAAGAACGAGGAGTACTCCGAGTTCCGCGCCGAGGTCATCTCCGGCCTGTACCCGGTCGCCCGCGGTGGCCGTGGCCTGCGCAACGCTATTCGTCGTGTCCGCCGTGAGGTCTCCGAGGCCATTGACCGCGGTGCTCGACTGATTGTGCTGTCTGACCGTGAGTCCAACGAGCGCTTTGCGCCCATCCCGTCGCTGCTGCTGACCTCCGCGGTCCACCACCACCTGGTGGAGGAGCGCACTCGCACGCGCGCCAGCCTCATCATTGAGGCTGGCGACGCCCGCGAGGTGCACCACATGGCCATGCTGCTGGGCTTTGGTGCCGATGCCATTAATCCGTACATGGCTTTCGAAACCATCGATGAGCTGCGCATGAAGGATCAGCTTGGTGATCTGACGCTGGATCAGGCCTGCTCGAACTACTGCAAGGCCGCCTCTAAGGGCGTGCTGAAGGTCATGTCCAAGATGGGTATCGCCTCACTGCAGTCCTACCGTGGCGCTCAGCTGGCCGACACCGTCGGTCTGTCGCAGGAGTTCCTGGACGAGTACTTCACCGGAGCTGTTTCTCCGCTGGAAGGTATCGGTCTCGATGAGGTCGCAGAAGATGTTGCGGCTCGTCACCGCAGCGCATTCCTGCCGCGTCCGGAAGAGCAGGCCCACCGCGAGCTGGATCTCGGCGGCGAGTACAAGTGGCGTCGCGAAGGCGAGTACCACCTGTTCAACCCGGAGACCATCTACACACTGCAGCATGCCACCCGCACTGGTCAGTACGCGGTCTTCCGCGACTACACCAACAAGGTCGATGAGCAGACCAAGCAGCTGGCAACTCTGCGCGGCATGCTCGAGTTCGCCTCGGACCGCGAGCCAATCGACATTGATGAGGTCGAACCGGTCTCCAGCATCGTCAAGCGTTTCTCCACCGGCGCGATGAGCTACGGCTCCATCTCTGCGGAGGCACATGAGACGCTGGCCATCGCTATGAATCGCCTGGGTGCGATGTCCAACTCCGGCGAGGGCGGCGAAGATCCAGACCGCTTCGAAATGGAGGCCAACGGCGACTGGAAGCGCTCTGCCATCAAGCAGGTCGCATCGGGCCGCTTCGGTGTGACCAGCCACTACCTGTCCAACTGCACCGACATCCAGATCAAGATGGCCCAGGGCGCAAAGCCCGGGGAAGGTGGCCAGCTGCCACCGAACAAGGTCTACCCGTGGATCGCGGAAGTCCGCATCACCACCCCGGGTGTGGGTCTGATCTCGCCGCCACCGCACCACGACATCTACTCAATCGAGGATTTGGCGCAGCTCATTTACGACCTCAAGAACGCCAATCCGCGCGCCCGCATTCACGTCAAGCTCGTCTCCGAGCAGGGCGTGGGTACCGTCGCCGCTGGCGTGTCGAAGGCGCATGCCGACGTCGTGCTGATCTCCGGCCACGATGGCGGCACTGGTGCCTCGCCACTGACCAGTCTCAAGCATGCTGGCGGTCCGTGGGAGCTGGGGCTCGCTGAAACCCAGCAGACCCTGATGCTCAACGGGCTGCGCGACCGCATCCGCGTGCAGTGCGATGGCCAGCTCAAGACCGGTCGTGATGTCGTGGTCGCGATGTTGCTGGGCGCTGAGGAGTTTGGTTTTGCCACCGCTCCGCTGGTGGTTGAGGGCTGCATCATGATGCGCGTCTGCCACCTGGACACCTGCCCAGTCGGTATTGCCACCCAGAATCCGAAGTTGCGGAGCAAGTTCACCGGCCGTGCCGAGCACGTGGTCAACTTCTTCACCTTCATCGCCCAGCAGGTCCGTGAATACCTCGCTGAGCTGGGATTCCGTACCATCGATGAAGCGGTCGGACATGCCGAGTGCCTGCGTCTGCGCAAGGATCTGGGCAACCTTCCGCGCGTCGCAAAGCTTGACCTGGAGCGAATCCTGCACGTTGCCGAGAGCCCCTTCTTTGCGGACCAGGATTCCTACTGCACGAAGGCGCAGGACCACGGGCTCGAGGGTGCGTTGGACGAGCGCCTCATCGATGAAGCGCAGCCAGCGCTGCGTACGGCGCGCGCGAATGGGCTGGCGCCGACACCGGTATCGCTGCACCACGCCATCAGCAATGTGAACCGTTCCGTGGGCACGCGCCTGGGGTACGAAGTCACCAAGGTCGCAGGTAAGCAGGGGCTTGCCGACGACTCCATCGTCGTCAACCTGCTCGGTTCCGCCGGTAACTCGCTGGGCGCGTTCCTGCCGGCCGGTGTGACCATCAAGCTGGAGGGCGATGCCAACGACTTCGTCGGCAAGGGCCTGTGCGGCGGCAAGATTGTGGTCCGACCTTCACGTTCGGCCCCGCCGACCGCGGATGTGGCTACCGACACCATTGCCGGCAACGTCATTGGTTTCGGCGCCACCAGCGGTGAAATCTTCGTTCGCGGCACTGTCGGTGAGCGCTTCTGCGTGCGTAACTCCGGTGCTACGGCCGTGGTCGAGGGCATCGGTAATCACGGTTGTGAGTACATGACCGGTGGCCGCGTCGTAGTGGCGGGCCCGGTCGGTCACAACTTCGGCGCCGGTATGAGTGGCGGTATCGCTTACCTGCTGGATAACGAGGCGACGCGGGCGAACATCAACACCGAGTTGGTCGATATTGTGCCGCTCGATGATGAGGACATCAGCTGGTTGGAGGCCACGCTGTCGAAGCACCGCAAGCTCACGGGTTCTAAGACTCGGTTCCCGGCTGCACAGTTCATCAAAATCATGCCGCGTGATTACGCCCGAATTCTCGACGTAGTCGCGAAGGCAAAGGACAACGACGCTGACATCAACGAGGCAATCATGGAGGCAGTAACCAATGGCTGATCCGAAGGGTTTCATGAAATTCCAGCGCGAAGAGCCTGCTCATCGCCCGGTTCCGCTGCGTCTGATGGACTGGAAAGAGGTCTATGAGGAGGCTAGCAACGAGCAGGTGCAACAGCAGGCGACCCGCTGTATGGACTGTGGCGTGCCGTTTTGTCACTCGGCCTGCCCGCTGGGCAACATCATTCCGGAGTGGAATGACCTGGTTCGTCAGAACCGCTGGCACGAGGCTTTCGAGCGCTTGCACGCCACCAACAACTTCCCCGAGTGGACCGGTCGCCTGTGCCCGGCTCCGTGCGAGGGCGGTTGTGTGCTCGGCATCAACGACGATGCCGTGACCATTAAGAACATCGAGCTGGCCATCGTTGAACGCGGCTTCGATGAGGGCTGGGTTCAGCCAATTGTGCCGACTTTCGACACCGGCCAGCACATCGCTGTCATCGGCTCCGGGCCAGCGGGCCTTGCTGCAGCACAGCAGCTGACTCGCGCCGGGCATGATGTCACGGTCTTCGAGCGCGACGACAAGATTGGTGGTCTGATGCGCTACGGCGTGCCGGACTACAAGATGGAGCAGCGTTTCCTCGACCGTCGTCTCGAGCAGATGGAGATCGAGGGTACCGAGTTCCGCACCAACGTCTCACCGACAGCCGCTGACCTGGCAGAATTTGACGCAGTGGTTCTAGCTACTGGCGCGTCGCTGGCCCGCGACCTGCCCGTCGATGGCCGTGATCTGGAGGGTATTCACCAGGCTATGGAGTACCTGCCGGGAGCAAACCGCGTTGCCGCAGGCGAGCTCGACATCCCGCCGATTGATGCCAAAGGTAAGAAGGTTGTCGTCATCGGTGGTGGCGACACCGGCATTGACTGCTTCGGTACCGCGCTGCGCCAGGGAGCGGCGTCCGTCACGCAGTTCGATATTCGCCCCCGTGCACCGAAGTCCCGTGCGGCGTCGACTCCGTGGCCGATGTACCCGCTGGTCTGGCGCGTGGCGACTGCTCACGAAGAAGGTGAGTACACCATCACCGGTTCCGAACCGCCAGAGGTTACCGAGGCGCTCGGCCTTAACGCTCGCGTCACCGGCGAGACCCTGGGCAAGCGCGTCTTCAACGTCAACACCGTCTCCTTCCACGGCGAGGACGGTCACGTGACCGGCCTGTCCGCCAACGAGGTCGAGGTCATCGATGGCAAGCGTGTGCCTATGGAGGATACGGATTTCGAACTCGATGCCGACCTAGTTCTCATCGCGCTGGGCTTCTCCGGTCCGGAGCGCGGTGGTCTGTCGCATGAGCTGGGGATTCAGTTCAACGATCGCGGTGTGATGATGCGTGACGACGACTACCTCGCCGTGCGCAGCGACATCGAGCAGAACTTCGACGGTCCGGTGTTCGTGGCCGGTGACAATGGCCGCGGGGCCAGTTTGATTGTGTGGGCTATCGCCGAAGGTCGCGCCTGCGCCGAGGCCGTGGACCAGTACTTGATGGGCGAGTCCAATCTGCCGCGCGCTGTCGAGCCGGAGGATGCTCCAATTAAGTTGTAAACCCTGGTTTAGTTCACCACTATGTTGCCGCGTGCCCCCATTTCGGCATGCACCATCTGGTGGTCGACAAAGCGGTACGTGCCAGGCTCCGGGAATTCGGCCTCAACATAACCACCCTGCGCGGCACCGAGGTCAAGGGCTTGGGCACCGCCCACGCCGTCGTCAAGCAAAAGCGCGCCCTCCTTGTACACGCGATGGAACTGCGTGCCGACGATATGGAAGCTCGTGCCCTTGTTGGGGCCGGCGGCAAGTACCCAGAAACGTACCGTCTCACCTGCGCGAATGCGAATTGGGTGGGTGAGATACTGGTCGGGGTAGCCGTTGAACTTGTAGATATCGGGGTCCTCGGCCATGGTCTTGTCGGCGTCGGGGCCGTCCTCGCCCCAGTAGCTTTCCGACTGCACCAGAAGAACCTCGTGGTCAACATCAGTGAGATTCGGTGGGTCGATGATGACGGCACCGTGCATACCGGCAGCGATGTGCATGGACATGGGCATGGTTGCGCAGTGGTACATCCAGATGCCCGCGCGGTCAGCACGGAAGCGGTACTCAAGCTTCTCACCAGGGGCGATGTCGCGCATTGGCTCGTCCGGCGAAACAATGCCGGCGTGAAAGTCGATGGAGTGACTCATGGTGCCGTCATTAATGAGCGTGACGACGAACTCGTCGCCCACCTTGCCGCGCAAAGTTGGCCCCAGCGGTTTGCCGTTGAATACCCAATGCTGCTGCTCGACGCCAGGGGCAGCGTAGCCGGTGAACTCGCTGGCTCGCAGCGTGACGTGGTGAACCGTGGCGTCCTCGGCGGGCGTCAACATTGGATTGATGGTGGGGGAATCCGGGCCGGGTAGCTCGCCGACATTCCCGAGTGCGCCTGGCGTTGCGAGGTCGGAGTGGCTGCTGTTCCCAGTGTGGTGTGAATGATTCGAACCACCTGCATTGACCGTGAGCGTCATGCCCATCTGGCGGTGGCCAGCAATGGTGCACCAACCGTCAATGTCGCCAGGGACGACCGGCACTTCGATGGTGGCGGAGTCGCCGGGGGAGACTCGGCCGGTGTCCTCGCCGGTGGCCAAGCGCAGATCGTGGACTTGGGAATCCGCGTTGACCATGGTGATGACCAGGCGGTCGCCGGGGTTCGCCTCAATGACGTTCGGGGTATAGGTCATATCGTTGGCAGTAACCGTGACCTCGACGGTTTCTCCGGTGGGCGCAACATCGCTGGTGGTTTCAATGCTGCTCGTACCGCCACCGCCACCGCTCAGCGCAACGCCGACGGTTACTACCAGGCCTAATACAGCCAGAGCAGCGGTAGTTTGAGCACCGAGACGACGCGCGGTTGCTTGCAGCTCGACCGGCTTCGGCGATGCTTCCTTGTTAGCTCGTGCCTTCTGACTCTCTTTTAACGCACCAATCTGAGCCTTCGCGGCACGGCCGACAAGTGGCAGATAAGACACCAAGGCAAGGGAGACCATTGCGGAGACCGCCACTTTGGTCCAGGAAGGCAGCGGCATTAGCCACAGTGCCAGACCAATATTGATGGTTGACCAGCGGAATGCGCCCGCGCGGTCAAGTTCCTTCATACCGGCAGAGACTGGGCCAGCACCTCCGCCGATGGTGGCGGGCAAGAGTTGGCTCATCATGCCGATAAGCAACTGGGCGCCGAAACCGATTACCAGCGGCAGCGTGAGGGATGAGATTACGAAGCCGTCGTCAAGCGCCTTGACTGTGGCGACTGCGAGTGTGCCGATTAGCCATACGATGGCGGCCGCGACAGACAGCGCCGGGTAGCTGAGACGGTCGCGCGGGTCTTTAGCGACAGTCATGACGTTGTGTGCCCACGGGATGGCGGCTATGACCCAGCCGATAGTGATAATGCCAAGGCCGACCGAGGCGATCCAGTTGAAGCTGGTCAGTGCACCGATCGCGGTAACTGCGATACCTATGAGCTGTACTGCTAGTGCCAGCTTCGGGCGGGAATGCGGCGACATCTGGGTTCGCCACAGCGCTGGGAACATGGTGATGAGCGTGCCGCAGGCCGCGAGCCCGAGGAAGCCAATGAGGTTGACGGCTTCGTGTGCCAATAGGAGGTCGTCGTGAAGCGCTTTGCCCTTCGGAGATGCGAGGATGGCGCCGAGTGCAGCGCCGATGGGCAGTAGGCATGCCGACGCGACGTAGTGCGCAACGGAGATGGCGAATGGCCGATCGCGCTTCGCTACCAGGTCGCGTCCGAGGGAAATCGCATGCCATGCGACGGCGACGCCGATGACCGCCGCGCCGACGGTGGTCACTGGCCACCAGTCACCGAGCTTGCCGACGACCGTTGCGACAATACCTACGTTGAGCAGGTAAATATTTGCCAACTGAATCTTCCGATTGCCAACGGGCACGTCGATTTTCAGTAGCTTTTCGGTGAAGTGGCGGCCCCAGATGAGGATGGAGTTGGTGACGGCGCCGAGGGTAAAGAGATGCACCAACAGCCAACGGCCATCGGTGACGAAAGGGTGAATGAGTGCTGCCACAATGATGGAGGCGAACCACCAGCGCACTGGCATACCGGCCTTGCGATGCCAGGACATGCGGCGCTTCTTGCCAGGCTTAGTAGGCGGTTTGGTTGTGGGGGATTGGGGTTCTGGTGTGGCGTGCGACGACATATATCAATAATACGCATACTGGGTGCGCATTTAATATGGGCGCATGTAAGAGTGCTTTTATTTGGTCGGGTCTTCGCCGTTTTTGTGGGCCTGCCAGAACTGTGTGGTCTTCTGTGTCTGACCCATCCGGTTTTGAATCAGTATCAGGGTAGTAAGGAAGGGCTTCCGGGTGATGAAAGCGCGTGCCCGACGCGTTGATGATGTGCTCACGGGGAAGTGTAACCCTTTTGTCAAAAACGATTGTTTGAGTATTCACGCAAATACTTCCTTGAATAAATATCTCAATAAAGAGGTGATTGTGCATTAATTGCAATCGTCAGGAAGTGGTTACGTTAGAAGCTAGTTTGTACAGCTAGTTAGATGAATGTAAACAGATTGAAGCTTCAGTAAACAGTTGGTGAAACGTTGTTTTACCAGGGAGAATGATGAGTGGTAAAGGTGGCTTTTTGGCTACCCGAACGATGGGGTAGCCCTTTGTAGTAGGGGGCTGTAAATGTAGTTCATATCGCATAGTATGCCAAGCCTGTGGAACGCATTGTGCGTAAGAAAATTTAACCAGCAGTAAAAGGCATAAGAATGTTTATCCGAGACTGGAAGCAGCTCGCCTGGTGCGTATTTGACGTACTCGCCTGGCTGATTGCGCTGTCCGCCGCTAACGGAATCGTCCGCGGTGAATTGGTATCTTTCTCTGAAATATCAGGCACTAATTTTTTGGTTGTCGCTGTCGCCGTGGCCGTCATCGTCCTGCTCGGCCTGCTGCTCGGGGAGTACACCAACCCACAACGCGTATGGCCCGGCAGTCGAACTGAAGATATTGTTCTGCTGAGCATCAGCATGGGCGGCGCTACCGCAGCCACTGGGTTAGCTCAAATCCTGAAGACCTTCCCGGAAATTGCGTGGTACGTTCCGTTCGCAGGCGGCTGTGTCGCAACTTTGGCAAGTATCTATACCCGAACTCTCGCTCGCTGGATTACCAACAACTTTGGCTCCCGTCAGACGGATGATCGCTTGATTGTTCTCGGTGCAGGCCGTCGAGCCAAATTCTTTATTAACAGCCTTACGGATTCCGGTATCTCCCGTGAGAACCGCTTCCACTTGGTTGGAATCGTCGATCCCAAAGAAAGCGGCGAGAACCATATTTCTCGTATCCATGGTCTCCGCGTGGTTCGTGGAATTGATCAGCTGGGTGAGCTCGCATCGCGTACTTCGGCGCAGTCGGTCATCATTGCGACTGATGAGCCACTGTCCACTGAGTGCATCAACGTCCTCAACCACATTTGTGAGGAATCGTCGCTGCGCCTGCTCATTCTGCCGCCGGTGGAAGAGTACTCGCGCCACCGTGGTGCTGTCGCTACCTCGCAGGTGCGCGAAATTAACATCGCCGACCTCATTGGCCGTCAGCCTCTGCACCTGGATGAATCCAAGGTCGCTTCCATAATCCGCGGTAAGAAGGTGCTGGTCACCGGCGCTGGAGGTTCTATCGGTTCGGAAATCTGCCGACAGGTTCACCGCTTTGAGCCGGCAGAACTGATCATGCTGGATCGCGATGAGGGCGGCTTGCATGCCACGCAGCTGTCGCTGACGGGTTCGGCGCTTCTCGACGGCTCCGATACCGTCCTGGCTGATATCCGTGACGCGGAAATGCTGACGCAGATCTTCACCGAGCGCAAGCCCGATGTTGTCTACCATGCTGCAGCTCTCAAGCACCTGCCGCTGCTGGAGAGCTACCCTGCAGAAGCAGTGCAAACCAATGTCATCGGAACTCAGAACGTCCTGGATGCAGCGGCTGCGGCCAACGTTTCAACCGTTATTAATATTTCCACGGACAAGGCTGCGAACCCGGCCTCGATTCTGGGTGAATCCAAGCGCGCTGCGGAACGTCTGACTGCGCACATGGGGAAAACTCACGAAGGTGTCTGGGCATCTGTCCGCTTCGGTAACGTGTTTGGCTCGCGCGGTTCAGTCATTACGACTTTCCAGCGTCAGATTGAAGAGGGCGGCCCGGTGACGGTGACGCATCCTGACGTTCAGCGCTACTTCATGACCATTCCGGAGGCATCGCAGCTGGTGCTGCAGGCTACCGTTATTGCAGAGTCCGGTGAGACTCTGGTGCTGGAGATGGGTAAGCCGGTCAAGATTGCTGAGCTGGCGGAGAACCTGATCAGGCTCCATGACGCAGACGTAGAGATTGTCTACACGGGTCTTCGCGAAGGTGAGAAAATCTCCGAGGATTTGGTTGATGACCGCGAGGTTCCCAAGATCGGTGATCGTCATCCGCTAATCACTGAGGTACGTGTTGAGCCGGAACGGCTGAATTCGCGGATTCTTCCGTGCACACATGATCACGATGCGGCACGTCGTTGGCTTGCAGAGCACGGTGGGGCGCAAAGCAGTATTGAGGCGCATCCCACCGGTGCACAATCACTTGCAACCGCTAGCTCGAAAGCAAAATAGTTAGGATGACTCCCCACCGTGACAACCACCAGCTCCTCTAACTCCGGGCAGCTGGCGCAAAGAGTTCGAACAGTTGCGACGATTTCGGCAGCTTCAGCGCTCGCCGCAGTCGTCGCCTTTGTGGTCAGTATTCTTTCCGCGCGAGTGCTGGGGCCCGCCGGTCGAGGCGAGGTCGCTACCGTTTTGCAGTTCGCCTATATTGTGGCGCCATTCGTCGGCTTTGGGGCCGATCGGCTTTTGCTGCGCCGCGATGATTACGACCACGGTCTCATTCCGAGTGGTTTCGCCATGACTGTAGTCGCTCTGATTGCCTGTGCCATTGCAGGTGTCGTCTACGGACCATGGACGGCGATGGCCGGCGTCGTCGCCTTGGTTACCGTGTCATTTTCCATGGTTCGTGCCATGGCTATCAGCCGCCATCGAGTGTCCTTCTTCGTCGTAGTATTCATCGGTTTCCAGGGCTCAGTACTGCTTATTAGCGCTGCGCTATATTTCGCCGGAGTCGAAGACTGGCGCCGGTGGGCTGCAGCCTATATCTTCCCGGCACTGCCACTGGCAATCTGGTCGCTAGCGAAGTCACGCAAACACACCGATTCCCGTGTTGGCGGAGTGGTAGAGACGGCTCGAACAAATGCCCCATTTATCGCATCGGGCCTGGGGCCGCTGACGACCACACGCTTGGGTCGCGTTTTGCTGCCGGCGCTGGCCTCACCGGCGTCGTTAGGTCTTTTCGTAGTCGTGGCGACGGCGACGGAACCGCTGTACTGGATCGCGCAGTCAGTCGCCGATCAGCGCACCAGCGACCAGAGGGGGCGCGAACTCACCCCATCTCGTGTGCTCCGACACCTTGGCATAGTCATTGCAGCGTACGGCGCACTTGGTGCACTCGGTGGTGTGGCACTCTACTTCCTTATCGTGCCGGTATTCGGCCATGAGTTTGAGCCTGCCCGGGAGTTGGTGCTGCCACTGACTATCGCGGCCGTGGTGCTCGGCTGCTACCGACACCTGTGCGGTGAAATTCTCGGCAGTGACAATCCCCGTCGAATTGGCCGAGTGGAACTTATTTCCGCCGTCATCGCTGTCATTTGTTACCCGATTGGCATTCTTCTCGGAGATGCCCTCGGTCTCGCGTGGACCAGCGCAGTTGTCTATTTTGCAGCAGCCGTGGTCGCGGTAGTGGCGCTAATGCGGCCAACCGGAGGCCAGAAGAATCCATCAACTACCACCGAAGAACTCCCCGTCGACGTAATCGAGGAAGCCTAAACAATGCGAATCACTTATATCCACCAGCACTTTGTTCTCCCCGGTGAGCCGGGTGGTTCCCGACCCTACGAGTTTGCCCGCCGAATGGCCGCCGCAGGCCACGAGGTGACAATGATCTGTGGTCGCGATGAGGCCATGGATAAAACGGTTGATGGTATCCACGTGCGTCGTCTATCGATTCCGTACCGCAATGAAATGTCGAAGCGCGAGCGCATCGTCAGTTTCTTGAACTTCCTGGTGCGAGCCTCTGCGGTCGCTGCCCGTGTGCCTGCCGACGTGATCTACGCGTCCTCGACCCCGCTGACTGTGGCGGTTCCGGGAATCGTGGCGAAGTTTACCCAGCGTGCGCCGTTGGTGGCGGAAATTCGTGACCTGTGGCCAGAGGTGCCGATCAAGTTGGGCTACCTCAATAATCCGGTGGCAATTTTCCTGGCCAAGCAGCTGGAGAAGGCATTTTATGCGGCATCGAGCGAGGTCGTGGCGCTGTCGCCGTCGATGGCCGATGGCGTCAAAGAGGTCGCTCCGAAGAAGCGCGTGACCGTGATTCCGAATGCGTCGGACTTTGAGCGTTTTGATGTCCCGGCCGATCAGCGCGCTGCTTTCCGAAAGGAGCAGGGTTGGGGCGATGACGTGGTAGCTGTCTATGCCGGTGGTTTTGGCATGTCCTACCAGCTGGAGTGGCTTGTGGATTTGGCGGCGCAGCTGCGTCGTGATGGCGTGGAGAATGTGCGTTTTGTCCTGCTGGGGCAGGGAAGCGACTCGGATGCGTTGTACCAGCGCGCCGAGAACGCTGGCCTCGATGCCGATGCGATGTTCCTTGGCCGTCAGCCGAAGGAAGATGTCGCCAAGTACGTCTCTGCCGCCGATATCGCGCTATCGCCGCTGCGTGATGACCCATGCCTGGAGGGCAACTCCTTGAACAAGGTCTTCGATGCCATGGCCGCATCGCGTCCGGTGGTGTTCAACCACGGTGGCTGGCTGGAGGAAGCCGCAACGGAGCACGATGCCGGTTGGCGTCTCTCGCGCGATATTCCGGCCGCAGCCAAGCGATTCGCTGAGATCATCTCCGACCGCGATGAGATGCGCGCAGCGGGACAGCGAAATCGCGAACTGGGTGAGAAGCGTTTTGCCCGTGACAGCCTGTACTCCCAGCTCATCGAGGTACTCAACCGCGTCCGAAAGGTGCAGAAGTAATGACTAACGCTGACGCTAACAAGCCCAATGAGCGGATCTTTCTTTCGCTCGCGACAGTCACCGAAGCAGAAGAACAGGCTGTCGTTCGCGCACTCCACTCTGGTTGGGTGGCTCCGTTGGGACCCGAGGTAGACGCGTTTGAAGCGGAGATTGCCAAGCGCTGCGGTGTTGAGCACGCGCTCGCGCTGTCTTCCGGCACCGCTGGCCTGCACTTGGCGCTGCTCGCGCTGGGGATCGGTGAAGGTGACTACATTCCGGTTTCCACCATGACCTTCGCGGCCACGACCAACGCCATCGCTTACGTTGGCGCTACGCCGGTGTTTGTCGATGCGGCAGAGGACGGAAACATCGACCCTGAGCTGCTGCTCCGCACCGTCGATGAGCTGCTCACCGAGGGCAAGAGCGTTCCCGCCGTGATGATTGTGGACCTCTTTGGCCGCTGCGCCGATTACCCGGCCTTCGCGCCACGCCTGGAAGAACTCGGCATCGCGCTCATCGAGGACGCCGCCGAGGCGCTCGGTGCCAGTGTCGATGGTCAGCCGGCCGGCAGTTTCGGCCGTGCCGCCGCGCTGTCTTTCAACGGCAACAAAATCATGACCACCTCCGGCGGTGGCATGCTGCTGTCCGATGATGCCGATCTCATCGCTCGCGCGCGCTACCTGTCCACCCAGGCGCGTCAGCCCGTCGCTTGGTACGAGCACACCGAAATCGGCTACAACTACCGGCTTTCCAATCTCCTTGCCGCACTGGGGCGGGCGCAGCACTCGCGTCTGGACGGCATGATTGCTCGCCGCCGCCAGATTCGCGATGCGTACATCGATCTGCTCGCCTCGCTTGACGACGATGCCCCTGGTAAAGGTACCCGCTTGCTCTCTGACTCCGACGAGCGTTTCACCGAAAACTGCTGGCTGACCTCAATTGTGCTGCCGCAGGAGGCCGTCGATAAGGGCGTGCTGACCCCGGACAGCGTGATTGCAGCACTTGGTGAGGCCAAAATTGAGGCTCGTCACCTGTGGAAGCCGATGCACCTGCAGCCGGTATACGAGGGCGCGCGGGCGACCATCAACGGCACTGCTGAGAATCTTTTCTCCCGTGGCATTACTCTTCCTAGTGGTCCGGCGCTGGACGATGACGACGTCGCGCGGGTGATAGGTGTTTTGAAGGAAGTGCTGGGATGACTTCTACAGAGGTAGCTGGAGAAACTGTAAAACAGCGAAAACCAATACTGCAGTCGCTGTTTATTGTGGTGGCCGCGGGAATGTTTGCTGGTGTCCTCTACGTTGGCGACACGACGATGAAGGACGTCTCTTCGGCGCTTCCTAATCTCTCTCTTGCATTGCCGATTTTGGTAATCGTTGCAATCCTTACCGCCATCGGCACCCCAGAAGCGCAGCGCCAGAGTTGGCTGAATGCGATGAAAGGCGCTGGCAATGTAAAGCAGTGGCCGATGGCCGTGTGGGCATTAGTGGCTTTCTATGCCTGGTTGTTCTGGATGATGCTGTCCGGACTGTGGGCCCCCGAAGCTGCCGAAGTTGCTCCTGTCGTTACTGCGTTGATAACGCTTGGGCTCATCGCCACGATGTCAGCAATACTGTTCTATTTGCATCCTCAGGCACTGGTATGGCTGTGGTTAGCAGTAGTCATTTGCTCGCTTATTTTTCTCTACGGTGGCATTACTGGTCCGAAATATGTCGGGCGCATGACGGCGTTCGGCGGTGGACCGAATGTCTTTGCCCGTTTCATGCTGTACGGCATCGCGGCAGCTGTGTTTTTCATGCTGTGGCGTAAGTTCATGTGGGCAGTTCTCTTGTTTGCTGCACCATTTGCTTACGGTCTCGTTGCGTCGGGAAGCCGCGGTGTACTGGTTGCTACCACCGTGGTAGTCCTCTTTACCGCAATAGCTGTGTTTTTTCACTGGGGTTGGAAGTGGGCGACTGTTTTTTACGTCGCAGTCGCCGCAGCGGTCGCGTATGGATACTCGCGGTTCATCGCAGGTACCGAGATTGAAGAATACTTTAAGACGCGCTTTATCCAGTTGACCTTCGAAAAAGAACATGATTCCGGACGCGGTTATCTCCATGATGAAGCTTTCCGAATCATGGGTGAACACCGCATCTTTGGTGGAGGCCTGCATAGCTTCGTTGTGCTGTCGACACCGAGGTCTTCACGTCCACTGGAGCATCCGCACAATATCTTCTACACAGTCGGGTCTGAAGCGGGTGTCATAGGTATCGGCCTGTTTGTGATTGTGCTGGTTGTGCTGGCAATCGCCTGTCGCCACCTATTCAAGTTTCTTCAAGCTGGTCTGACCGCAGCTGTGGCGTTAGCGGTTCTTGTGGCACAGGTTTTTTCCGGCTACTACTACGATTCCCGTTCGCTATGGCTATTTGGCTTTGCAGCAGCATTTACAATGCTGAGCCTACGGCGCAAGGACGCAGCATCGGCAGAACCAGAGCTGGATGAGCAGCCGCAACCAGAACCCGCAGCCGAGCCCGAACCAGTCATGGTCACCGATACCGCGGGGCCGGTTGTGCCGGAGCCGGAGCCAGCGGTGGCCGTCGTCAAGCAAAGTGCGCCTGACAACAAGAATGACAACAGGAAGCTGCGCGTTGCGGCAGCGTCGTTTGCCGCGGCCGGTGTAGTGGGTGCGGTTGGTTGGCTGGTCAGGAACCGTTCTAATGCGGAAGTCGATGCGCGTGCCGAAAATATTCTGCGCGAAATGTTCAACGAAAAGTAGGAGATGACCAATGGATTCACCGAGCATCCGCGCGCAACGCGTAATTAAGCGTGGCGTCGACATCGCGGCATCTGCAGCAGGTCTGATTGTGCTGTCGCCAGTTATGGGCGCTACGGCGCTGGCAGTGCGACTTTCCATGGGGAAGCCAGTCCTATTCCGCCAGGAACGCCCGGGCCAGGATGGTGAGCCGTTTAATATCCTCAAGTTTCGGACGATGCACCACGTCAATCCGGCAAAGGGGCTTGTCGACGATGCGTCCCGCCTCACCGAGGTGGGAAAATTCCTGCGTTCGACAAGCTTGGACGAGCTCCCGGAGCTCTTTAACGTCCTGCGTGGAGACATGAGCCTCGTTGGCCCACGTCCGCTGCGCATGAAGTACCTAGAGCGCTATTCGCCGCGCCAAGCACGCCGCCATGAGGTGCCACCGGGGATTACGGGGCTTGCCCAGGTCTCGGGCCGCAATGGCATCACCTGGGAAGAACGTTTCGAGTACGACGTGCAGTACGTGGATAATTGGTCGCTACTGCTCGATGCAAAGATTCTGCTTGACACGATCTTGGTGGTGCTCAAGCGTGAAGGGATCTCGGAAGAGGGGCAAGTGACTATGACCGAGTTCACCGGTTCGTCGGAGAAGGACGTCTCGGCTAGCGCAGGTTCTTAATCACACTTGCAGGAACACCGGCGACAACGGTGTAGTCATCGACATCGCTAGTAACTGCGGCTCCGGATCCGATGTACGCTCCCTCGCCAACGGTGAGGCCGGGGTTGATTACGGAGTTGGCGCCTAGGGTGCAGGCTTCGCCAAGCGTGACAAAGCCCGACACGGCATTGAGCGGGAAGATTGTGCAGTAGTCCCGCAGCACCGCATCGTGGCCAATCGTGACATTCATATTGATTTGGGCGTGCTTGCCTACCTCAATATTGCAGGTCAGGCGCGCTCCGGGGCAGATGACGGTGCCCTCGCCGAGCGTGACCAGCGCGCCGATGCTGGTGTCTGGGTGGACCAGAGTCGCAGGCACGAGCCCTTCGGTATCTGCGCGTTGCGCAATCGAACGTCGAGCTGCGCCGCTGCCGATTGCGACTGTGTAGTAGACCCCCTCGGGCAAGTCCGCGAGGATTTCGGTTTTGCCCAAGAGTTGCACGCCCATTTTGTGGAAAAAGGTCATATCTGGGGTGCCATCATCAATAATGCCTAGGATTTCCCACTGCGGTGGTAGGCCGTTGGCTGCTGCGTAGTCGTTGATGTCCTTGATGAAGCTGACCACGTTTCGGCCAAAACCACCAGCGCCGACGATGACAATCTTTTCGGTCGTCGTGTTGTTAATCCACTGCTTTGGCATGAGTGTCATTATCCCACTGATAGCCGTATTTAGCCGGAGTGCGTGACTGCGAATTCACCTACCACCAGTAGGTGGGATACCGAAGGCCGCGCAGTCGATTTGCGAGGATGCCAAGCACCACGATCATGATTGACGAAGCGAAAATGAAGCCTATGAAGCGGAAGTCGTTGGCAAGCCCATGGCCGTGTGGCATCAGCACGGTGACCATAGCGGTAGCGGTGGCAGGGGAGTGAGCCGCGCGAGCAAGAAGCATGAGCGCGAAGGCAACGCCGGCGGCAACCGCTGCAGCAATGATGGTCGAACCCAACATGTGCAGAGTTGCGATGCCAGTCGTGCAGCCGATGAGGTGTCCGACCACGACATTTCGTGGCTGAGCCAGGGGTAAGTTCGGTGCGCCGACGATAAGTGCCATGGCAGCGCCAATAGGAGGCAAAAATAGCAGGTCAGAGACAGAAGTTGAGATGAGTGCCAGGGTCATCAGCGGCAGGCTCACGGCTACCGAGGCGGCGATAACATGGCGCAGCGGCGGGCGGGGTGGCGCTTCGCTGGCGATTCGGGGCCACTTCGGAGACCGTGAATTAGACATGAGAACGATGTTAGGGTGTGCAGCCTCATCTGCGTCGCGGTTCGAGGTTTTTATTGAAATAGAAGTTTAAATGGGGTGGCGCCCAGGTCTCCCAAGCCTCCAAACCCGAACCAGACCCGAACCAACCCCCGACCATTTTCACCGGATATGACACACTTAAGGGCATGGAGCCTATCGATGTCGCAATCCGGGATGAGTCCATCCGTCTCGGGCAATTCCTGAAGTTGGCAAACCTGGTGGAAACGGGCGGTCTGGCCAAGGAACTCATTGCCGAGGGCCAGGTCAGCGTGAACGGTGAGGTCGACACTCGCCGTGGCAAGGTGCTGCGTCCAGGGGACGTCGTCTCTGTTGCCGGTATGTCGGCACGCGTGGCCACCGCCGATGAAGTCGATGATGACTACTTTGATGAGGCCACCGCCGACGATGACTTTGATCCTGAAAAGTGGAGGAACTTGTAACTCATGCCCGCATTTCCCGCCGAATTTGGCATGCCCCTGCGCGTAGATTTGCTCTCCGCCGCACCGCGTAAGACCGAGCGCTTCTACCGCGGCGTTCTTGGGTGGGCTTATCGCAATACCGCGCCAATCCATGAGGATGCCCGCGAGGCATCCGCTGGTCGCCGCGTTGCCATGCTGTCCGGAATGCCGGTGTCGGTGCTGCTTGAGGCCGATAAGGACGCTGAGGATGCCTTCGTCAACCAGTGGCGCGTGAATTTCCATGTCGACTCCGCCGCTGGTGCCGTCGAGAAGGCGCGTGAGCTCGGCGCCGAGGTCTTCCAGGAACCGACCCCGCTTGTCGACGGATCCACGATGGCCGTCGTTTCCGACCCCGCCGGTGGCCTCATTGGACTTTTGGAACAGCCGGGTGAGCAGGCCTTCATTGCAGCGGGCGAGCCCGGCACCCCGGTGTGGTTCGAGCTGGTCGCAGGCCCAGAGGAGACCTTTGAGCAGGTCGCGGACTTCTACCACAACTTCTTTGGCTGGGAAATCGCAGTGCGCAACAAGAACGAGCACGGCACTTTCGCAGTTGCGATGGAAGACGGGGCGCCGTTCGCTGGCTTGGTAGCCAGCTCGGTTGCTGCACAGACCGATGCGGCAGATAAGAGCTTCGTTGGCTGGCTGGCCTACCTTGGCGTGGAGAACATCGACACCGCTGTCGCCAAGGCTGAGGAACTGGGCGGTTCCGTGCTCGTTGCCCCGCAGGCCACCGAGTTCGGCCCGCTGGCAACTGTGCAGGATCCGTGTGGTGCGGCAGTTGTACTCTGCGAGGTGCCGCTGCCACCGGAGGAGGACATCCGCGAGTCCGACCCGCTGGAAGGCATTGACCTCAGCCAGTTCCAGTAGGCGCTAGAGCTCTTCTTCGTCGTCCTCAGGGTCCTGTTTTCCGGTGTAGTTAACGTGTAAAGGATTGTCTTCGTTTTTAGCCAATGCAGCGAAGAAGTCATTGGTCCAGGTAAAAAGTTCACTTTTACCAAGGTTGACTTGCTGCTGGAGCAATGGGTGATAAACAACCCGCTGTGACGGTGGGCAGCCGTAGTAAAAGATTCGGTACAGTCCAGCGCGCGATTCACGTATATGGCGATGGCAGTACTTGACCAGTTCATCAGCGCGATCCTCTGCGGTCTTATGACCAAACAGTGTTGCCGCGCGTTTGCGGTAAAAGCCACCATCAACAAGCACTGCTGTAGTGATCTCGCGTAAAGGCACAGCTCGCGCAGCACTATATCTGTTTCTACTCATATTTCTTGGCCCTCCCCCTATGAGTAATCCCAGTCATGGGTTAAGTAGCAAAAAGTGTGTCTGACTTTCAGCATTACTGCTGATTAGGCTGGGTAAATCGGGCGGATATAAGCATCAAGACCTTATATCCGCCCGATTAGTGTTCAATCCACCGGAATGGCACCCGCATGTGCTAATCGGGGGTTGGTGTGCTTTCCGGGTGAGTAAAAACAGACCACGATGCCCGATATGCGCTGGGCAAATGAAGAAAAACGGAACCACTTCTAAAGGCACAACCAGGTGGCGATGCAAGGACCCGAACTGCGGCAGTTCCACGACACGAACCCGCACCGACCGCACGCAGACCCGCGACTTTAAAGCCTTCGTCTCTTATGCCACCTCCACAGCAACGTTGTCTGAACTCGCCCAGCAACAAGGGGTAAGCCGTTGGACACTTGACCGCCGATTCAAACCGTTCTGGCTCATCGACATCCCCAACGACGGTGACCCACAGCGCATCTACGACCAGATCTTCATCGACGGTACCTACACCGCCGCCGGATGCTTGCTCGTCGCAGCCAGCCACGACCACGTCATCGCATGGCACTGGACCAAACACGAAACCGCCCACGCCTACACGCAGCTACTCCGCAAAATCGCTGAGCCGCTCTGCGTCGTCCTCGACGGCGGACAAGGCGCACTTACTGCGATTAAAGCCTGCTGGCCGAACGCGATAATCCAACGATGCCTCGTCCATGCGCAACGCGTCATCCGCCGCTACACCACATCACGACCACGCACCGACGCCGGCAAAGCCATCTACGCCCTGGCGTTGAAACTGACCCGTATCACCACACTCGACCAGGCACGGGAGTGGACGCTGCGTCTGCACGACTTCGGACAGGTATTCAAAGCATTCCTCAACGAGAAAACGCCCGTGTCAAAAGAGCGCCGCACACTCAACAACCAGTGGGAATGGACCCATCTGCGAGTTCGCAAGGCATACAACTCCCTGCTGCACCTCTCACGGAAAGGATGGCTGTTTACCTACCTGCAGCCACCACCGAATGCGCTTGAGCCTCAACGCTGGGCTTCAACGACAAACAGTCTGGAAGGCGGCATCAACGCCGGGCTCAAACGCATCGCCGACGCGCATCGCGGCAGGTCCGGGGAACGCCAACGAAAAATGCTCGAGTGGTACCTGCACTCGAAAACGCAACTGCCTGACGACCCATTAAAGATCGCCAGGCAGTGCAATTTCGGCCAAGATCAACTCGCCAAAGTCAACGATCTTGTCGAAGAAGACCACAACAAAGCCGACCATGAAACAGGCCGACCAGCCTTCTACGACAACGCTATCCCAACCGAGTACGAACACTCGATAGGAATCAGAAAAGGCCCCATGAAGTAACAAACGGTGTGCCCGCCCCGCAACACGCCGAGCGGACACACTTTTTGCTACTTAACCC